>CAMOZF010000158.1 GCA_946630765.1 uncultured Lachnospiraceae bacterium
GTGGCTTTTTAGAATCGCCTGTGCCTATCTTTTCGTGCGGGTTTTCGACTGGGGACTTCTGGGCGTCTGGATCGCGATGTACGTCGACTGGCTCGTCCGGGGTGTCGCCTTCTTCTGGCGCTTCCTGTCGAAAAAGTGGATTAAACTTCTGAAAACCTGATCATCAGTATCTTTAAAGGAGATTTTTATGGACTGCAGACAGTATATCACCTATCATGCAAACGGCAGGGCTTACCCTGAAACGATTACGATCCCGGTCACAGCGGAAGCTGATGAGCCGCGGCACCTGGAGTCGGGCGTCATCAACCTGTATCCCGAGGTGGAATATCAGACCGTCGACGGCTTCGGTGGCGCGATGACCGACACCTCCGCCTACCTTCTGTCGAAGATGCCGGCGGACACGAGAAGAGCGCTTCTTAAGGAGCTTTTCACGAAAGAAGGAAACGCGCTTTCGCTGATCCGCGTGCCGCTGGATTCCTGCGACTATTCGCTGGAGGAGTATCAGGCCGTCGCGGACCCGGTCGCGGACCCGGCGTTTGCAAGCTTCAATATGGAGCGGAACTTCCGCTATGTGCTTCCGATGCTGAAGGAAGCGATTTCTCTTTGTGATCAGGAGGTTTCGGTCCTTCTGTCCCCGTGGTCGCCGCCGAAGCAGTGGAAGACGCCGCCTGCGCGCCCGAAAAATGACAAATCCGTTTACGGCGCGCTTCCTGGCATGCCCGAAAAGAATCTCGACTACGACCATCCGTCGAGAAATAACGGCGGCAGCCTGAAAAAGGAATACTACACCCCCTGGGCGAACTACCTTGTGAAGATGATCGAGGCCTACCTTCAGGAGGGCATTCCCGTGACCATGCTGACGCTTCAGAATGAATCCATTGCCGCAACCGAATGGGACAGCTGTGTCTGGACGGCGGCGGAGCAGAAGGAATTCCTCCGGGATCACCTGTATCCGGCGCTGAAACGGGCGGGTCTTTCGGATCGGATCGGCCTCTATATCTGGGACCACAATAAGGAGCGTGTCTACGAGTGGGCGAAGGAAGTGCTTGATGAAGAGACGCTTCCGATGGTCGAGGGCATTGCCTTCCACTGGTATTCGGGCGACCATTTCGAGGCACTTCAGATCGCAAGATCGCAGTTCCCGGGCCTGAAGGTGATGCTTTCGGAGATGTGTCCTCTGCATCAGCCGGGACGCGTCGGCTTCATGAATATGTTCAGCAAGAAGACGCCCGAGACCGTCGAATACGAAGACGCAGCATCCTATGCGCATGATATGATCGGCAATCTGAATGCCGGAATGGAGCGCTGGATCGACTGGAACCTGGTCGTCGACAAGGACGGCGGCCCGCGCCATGTCCGTAGCGGCTTTGCGGGACCGGTGATCGCAGACGATGAGGGCGGCTACAGAAAGGACCTGATCTTCGACTATATCGGGCATTTCTCGCGCTACATTCTGCGCGGCGCGAAGCGGATTGCCGCAAGCCGCTGTGATGACCTTGTCGAGGTCACGGCAGCGAAGAATCCGGACGGAAGCCTCGTTCTCGTGGTGTTGAACCGCGGAAATGAGGACCGCGGCTATGCGATCCGTGTGCTGGATCAGGTGATCCGGATCAGCATTCCGAAGGAGACCATTTCAACCTTTGTAATTGAGGGTTAATCAGACTGAAAATCTTAAAGACGACAGGAGTAAAGCATGAAGGAAAGTATGATCAGAAAAATCCCCGCGGGCGTGATCTATGAAAACGGTTTTCTCAGAGCTGCCAGCGATGAGGCGGAATTTTCCCCGGCAGAAGGGCAGAAAAAGACCATGGCCTACCAGATTATGGCCGCGCACAACCTCTCGGAGAACCCCGACAAACTGCAGATCCGTTTCGACGCCATGGCCTCCCATGACATCACCTATGTCGGCATTATTCAGACGGCAAGGGCCTCCGGACTCACGGAGTTTCCGATGCCCTATGTGCTGACGAACTGCCACAATTCTCTCTGCGCCGTCGGCGGCACGATCAACGAGGACGATCACGTCTTCGGCCTTTCCTGCGCGAAAAAATACGGCGGTATCTATGTACCGCCGCACCTTGCGGTCATTCACCAGTACGCGCGCGAAATGCTCTCGGGCGGCGGCCGGATGATCCTCGGCTCCGACTCCCACACAAGATACGGCGCTCTGGGCACCATGGCGATCGGCGAGGGCGGCCCGGAGCTTGTCAAGCAGCTTCTTCTGCAGACCTATGACATCGACCGGCCGGAGGTCGTCGCGGTGTATCTCACCGGCGAGCTGCAGCCCGGCGTCGGCCCGCAGGACGTTGCGATCGCGCTGGTCGGCGCGGTATTCGCCGACGGCTTTGTCAAGAACAAGGTGCTGGAATTTGTCGGCCCCGGCATTTCCGGACTTTCCGTGGACATGCGGATCGGCATTGACGTCATGACGACCGAGACCACCTGCCTCAGCTCGATCTGGGAGACCGACGAAAAGGTGCAGGAATTCTATGAAATTCACCGGCGGCCCGAGGCCTATAAGGAGCTGCATCCGTCGGAGGGCGCGTACTATGACTGTGCGCTCGTGATCGATCTTTCCGAGATCGAGCCGATGATCGCGCTGCCCTTCCATCCGAGCAACGCCTACACGATCCGCGAGCTCTATGAAAACCTCGATGACATTCTCCATGATACCGAGGAGAAGGCGAAGATCAGCTTCGGACCGGAGATCGGCTTCACGCTCCGCGACAAGGTGCATAACGGAAAGCTCTATGTGGAGCAGGGCGTGATCGCCGGATGCGCCGGCGGCGGATTTGAGAACCTGACCGACGCCGCGGACATCCTCCGGGGCGGCGATATCGGAAACGGGGAATTCTCCCTGAGCATTTATCCGGCCTCTCAGCCTGTGTACCTGGAGCTCCTTCGAAACGGCAGCATCACGGACCTTGCGGAAGCCGGCGCGACGATCCGGACCGCCTTCTGCGGCCCCTGCTTCGGCGCGGGCGACGTTCCGGCCAACAAGGGCCTCTCGATCCGGCATTCGACGAGAAACTTCCCGAACCGCGAGGGCTCGAAGCCCGCGAACGGACAGATCGCGTCGGTGGCGCTGATGGATGCGCGTTCCATTGCGGCGACGGCGCTGAATCAGGGCGTTCTGACCCCGGCGACCGAGCTTTCCACAAGCTTCACGAAGCCGAAATATTTCTTTGACGGTTCGATTTATGAAAAGCGCGTCTATAACGGCTACAAAAAGGCGCTTCCCGAGACCGAGATCAAGCGCGGTCCGAACATCGTCGACTGGCCCAAAATGGAAGCGCTGAAGGAGAATCTGCTTCTTCAGGTCGTTTCCGAGATTCACGATCCGGTGACGACGACGGATGAACTGATCCCCTCCGGCGAGACCTCCTCCTACCGCTCGAATCCGCTGGGACTTGCGGAGTTCACGCTCTCGAGAAAAGACCCGCAGTACGTCGGCCGCGCGAAGGCGGTTCAGGATCTGGAAATGCAGGAGAAGATGCTCGAAGCCGCGAAGAAAGCACTTGAAAAGTGCGGCATTTCTGCCGGCATCGGCAGGGAAACAACGACGGTCGGCAGCACGATCTACGCGACAAAGCCCGGCGACGGCTCCGCAAGAGAGCAGGCCGCGAGCTGCCAGCGCGTCTTAGGCGGCGCGGCGAATATCGCGAGAGAATACGCCACGAAGCGATACCGCTCGAACCTGATCAACTGGGGCATGATTCCCTTCACCGTGGAAGGGGAGCTGCCGTTCAAGAACCTCGACTGCATCTATGTTCCGGAGATCCTGTCGAAAATCACGGGAGGCGAACTGGAGGCAGAAGCCTATGTGATTCCTTCAGACGGTGAAGCGCCGAGAAGCTTCACGCTCCGCTGGGCGGCGCTGACGCCGGAGGAGCGGGAGATCATCGCGAAGGGCTGTCTGATCAACTACAATAATATCATCCTGTGATAAATGCGAAGCATTTCGAATGCGGGAGCTGAATCGTTACATTCTGTTAAAAAGGAGAAAAAAGTGAATCATTATCTTCCGACTGATGAACATATCCTGATCCTCGGACGCACGAAGCTTCAGCAGCCGCTGCCGCTTTTCTGGACGGGCAGCGGTCTCGAGTTCACGGCGGACGGCTCGACGCTTTCGATCGAGCTTTCGACGGATTATGCGGAATTTGAACAGTGGATCCGCATGGAGCTGGACGGCGCAACGGTGCTTCGGATGCCGCTTCCGAAAGGGAAAAGCAGCATCACGCTCTACCGCGGCCTGAATCCGCAGGAAAAACGCCGCGTCCGGATCCTGAAGGAGGTGCAGGCATTTTCCCAGGACGACGAAGCCTGCCTGCTGATCCACGGAATTGAACTGGACGGACTGCTTTACGAGAAGCCCGCCTATCCGCGGAAGATCGAAGTGATCGGCGACAGCCTGACCTCCGGGGAAGGCCTTCAGGGCGCGAAGCATCTGATGGACTGGGGCTCTCTTGTGCACTCGACCGAGGGCCACTATGTGGAGGCGCTCGGGGAAATGCTGGATGCGGAAGTCCGGCACATTTCCCAGGGCGGCTGGGGCGCCTATATCAGCTGGGACGGCAAGACCGACTGTGCGATCCCGCCGATCTACGAGAAGGTCTGCGGCCTTCTTTCCGGCGCGAAAAATGCCGCGCTCGGTGCAAATGAGCCTTATGATTTTTCCGAGTGGAAGGCAGACGCAGTCGTCATCAATCTCGGCACGAATGACGGCTCGGGGCTCGGAATTCCCTGTACGCCCGAAAAAGCGCAGATCTTCGCGGAAACCGTGAAGAAATTCCTCCACACCCTCCGGCGCTGCAATCCCGACGCCTACCTTCTCTGGGCCTACGGCATGTGCGGTACCCCGATGGAAGCGCACATCCTTTCCGGACTCGAGGCCTACAAAAAAGAGAGCGGCGACACGCGCGTGTCCTACCTCTCCCTGACGCCCTGCCCGGACGAATGGCTCGGTTCCCGCTCGCACCCCGGCAGAAAGTCCCATGCGCTGACTGCTCTTGAAGTCGGAAGCTTCCTTCAGAAGGAGCTGTAATAGTAAACCGAATTGTCCATATGTTTCTGCGGCTGGGGCTCCCGCGCACACGCTTCAGATAGACTTTCAGGG
>CAMOZF010000159.1 GCA_946630765.1 uncultured Lachnospiraceae bacterium
TGGTCATTTCGCGGCTCGTTTTGTTAAAATCCTCCTGCATCCGAAGCTCCGCGACCAGGGTCTTCGTGGTCTTCGCGCCGGTGATGCCCTCGTTGAAGCCCGCGGTAATCTGCGAATTGATCTCGCGAACCCGGCGGTTCAGACGGATCAGATGCCGCTGGAAATAGATCGAGGCAAATGTCGCGAGAGGCACGATGATCAGAACGAGAAGGCAAAGCTTCCAGTTCATCAGGAACATTGCAACAATAGAGCCGACGATATAGGTCAGGTTCCAGACGCCGTCCATCAGCGACCAGGACACCAGGCCGCCGATACGCCCGGTATCGGACATGACGCGCGAATGAATATAGCCGACACTGTTCTGGTTGTAATAGGAAAATGACAGGGTCTGCAGGTGGTTGAAGCTCGCGCGCCGCATGTCCCGGCTGACGTACATTTCGATCTGTCCGCCCTGGTAGCCCGAGATCAGGTTCCCCGCCGTCTGCAGAAGCAGGATCAGCAGGTACATCAGGATAAAGGGCAGCAGCGTGTCGAGCGTACCAAGCTCGATGAAATGGTTCAGCGCATATTTCTGGAACTGCGGGTTAATCGTGTCGATGATTCCGGCCATCAGGCACAGCGCCACCATGCTGAAGATGATGCGCCGGTTCGGCTTCAGGTACGGAAGCAGCTTGGGAATGCCGAAATACGGCAGCTTCACATACTGCTGCTCTTCTTTATTGAAATTCATATCTGCCATATCTTATGCCTCCGTTTCCGAGAAACTCAGCTGAATATCGTAAATCTTCTGATACAGACCGCCGCCGTTCTGAAGCTCCTGCGGCGTTCCTTCCTCGACAATCCGGCCCTTGTCCATGACAATGACCTTGTCGGCCTGCATCAGGGTCGTCACGCGGTGCGAGATCAGGATCACCGTGGATTTTCCGAGGGATTCGTGAAGCTGGGCGCGGATCTTCGCGTCGGTTTCCGCGTCGACGGCCGACAGAGAGTCGTCAAAGATCATGATCGGCGCCTTCTGCGTCAGCATCCGCGCGATCGCAGTCCGCTGCTTCTGGCCGCCGGAAAGCGTCACGCCGCGTTCGCCGACGATCGTGTCATAACCGTTCTTGAAGTCGGTGATGGTTTCGTCCACACAGGCGATCTTCGCGGCCTTTCGGATCTCCTCGATCGGCATGCTGCGGTCCCGGATGCCGATATTTTCACCGACCGTTCTGGAGAAGAGGAAGGGCTCCTGAAGCACCATGCCGATGTTGTTTCTCAGGTCCTCGGCCTTCATATCCGCGATGTCCACGCCGCCGACTGTGATCCTTCCGGAGCCCTCCGGAAGATTGTAGAGCCGGTTCAGAAGGAGCATCATCGTGGATTTTCCGGAGCCGGTGGAGCCGAGAATACCCAGCGTCTTCCCCGCTTCAATGCGCACATTGATATCGCTCAGGACCTCCTGGTCCTTCTCGTAGCCGAAATTCACATGCTCGAACACAATGTCCCCGTGCACGGCGCGGTCGGTTTCCTCGCGGGACACGGCATTTTCCTTGTCCTCCTCCAGCGGAGAATTCATGATATAACGGATACGGTCGATCGAAACGCCCGCCTTACTCATCTCGGAAATCACGCGCCCGAGCTGTCTGACCGGCCAGATCAGCATGCCGTTATAGCTTAAAAAGGCGATGAATTCGCCGGCGGTCAGCTGGCCTTTCACGCAGAACACCGAGCCGAGCACCAGCATCAGCAGGATCTGAATGCCGCCGATGAAGTCCGACACCGACCAGAACCAGCTCATGAGCTTCATCAGGTTGACCCAGAGGCCGGTATAGTAAACATTCTGTTTCTCAAAACGCTTCCGCTCGAATTCCTCGCGGCCGAACGCGCGCACGACACGCACGCCGGTCAGGTTTTCCTGCGCGATCGTCGAAAGCACGCCCTCGTTTTCGTCACATTTTTCAAAGCCCGAGCCGATCTTGCCGTGGAAGACCACGGAATAAATGACGACCACCGGCACTGCAATCATCGCGATCAGCGTCAGCTTCACATTCATCGCCATCATGAAGCCGAGCGACATGACGACCATGATGATGATGCGGATGATCGAGATCATCTGGTCCGAAACAAAGGTTCTGACGCGCTCCGCATCCGAGGTGCAGCGCTGGATGATGTCGCCGGTCTTGTTCTCCTGATGCCAGGAGAAGGGCAGCTTCTCGATATGCGCGAAAAGATCCTCACGGATATTCTGCTGCAGGCGCTCGGCGGATATCGAGGCCGTAATGCCCCGAAGATAAATCACAAGCGCCAGCACCGCCGCAAGAACCGCAACGATAATGGCAATGATGTAGAGATGCTGCCGGAAATATTCCGAGCCGCCCATCCCGCTGAACCAGCGCACGATGAAGCCCGGCGCATTCATTTCGGCGTCGCCGATCACGGAGTCCACGGTCTGGCGGATCACCTGCGGGATCAGCATTTCCAGCACCGTCACGAGAAAAGACGCGAGTATCGTATAGACGAAAAAGCGCGTGCATCCCTTCAGAAAATGCCCGAGCATTCCGTATCTTGTATAGGTTTTCTGTTTCGTTTTCATCATCCGTCTCCTGTAAATTCAAAAGATCGCAGCGCTTCCGTCTGTCTGAAAAAAAGCCCCATGCCTGAAGATCGCATGGGGCGCTTTATATTCAAGATATCCTGTATGAAATAAGAATCAGGACAGCATCCACGGATCATGTATTCCATGCGCCATGGACGGGCCAGGGCACATCAGATTGAATATTCTCTTGTCGTGCCTACCCTTTTCAACATGTCCCTTATATCTCCTTTCACAGAAGTCTGCGGCTTTGCCGCACACGCTACTGACTTTAACACAGAATCCCCGGAAAGTCAAGCGATTCTTATGCTTCGCCGATGGTTGCGCACTCCCGGAGAAGCTCGATGATCGGCAGATGCTGCGGGCACGCGCCCTCGCACTGGCCGCAGCCGATACAGTCACGGTTTCCTGACCCCGAAGGATTTGCAGCTTCATTTTCTTTTCCGGATTTCCTTCCGAAGAACAGCGGCTTCGTATTCGGCCTTCTCCTCCTCGGTCTCCGGGACAAACTGGGGCACCTGCTTCGGCCGGCCTTCGTCATCGATCGCGACGAACACCAGATAGGCAACATTGATCGCGCTGTGCGTCCCGTCGAGCTGTTCGACGTAGCTGTCCACGCGCACCTCCAGAGAGGTATGCCCGGTCCAGGTCACCCTAGCCTCCTGCACAACCGTGTCATTCAGGTAGGCCGGCGCAATAAAATTCAGATTGTCGATCCGCGCGGTCGTCACCGCGCTGTTCGTGAACCGCCGGGCAGCGACGGCCCCGATCACGTCGATCCAGGCCATCAGCTGGCCGCCGAAAAGCCTCGGATTTTTGTAGCCGTTGCAATGCTGCGGCATCACGATCTGCACCGTCGTCGATACTTCCTGCATTTTTCTCTCCTTTGTGAAACTCGCCTGCGGGATGATGATCCTTCTTCGGAGACACGGGAAGTCTCCTCTGAAGGATCATCATTACCCTCGGCTCGGGCTCCGACCGCACGCCCTCGCCAGGGATGACATGCATGGAGCGTACTGGCAGCTCAGGACATCAGTGCCTCAAGGGGACGCCTGGAACGTTGTCCCCGGAGGCACTGATGTTCTGAGCGTCCGGGGTGTGCCCGCCGCGTTATTTCCCTAATTCCAAAGTTTTCTCGTAGGCGGCGATGACGGCGTCCATGACGGCGCCGCGGAAGCCGTCTTCCTCGAGCACGCGCACGCCCTGAATCGTCGAGCCGCCGGGCGAGCAGACCTGGTCCTTGATGATGCCGGGATGTACGTGGTTCTTCATCTGAAGCACACCGGTTCCGATCAGGGTCTGAACCGCGAGCCTGGCCGCTGTCAGCCGCGGAAGGCCGACCGCCACACCGCCGTCCGCCAGGGCTTCGATGAACAGTGCCGCAAAGGCCGGTCCGCAGCCGGAAACCGCGGAGCCCGCATCAATCAGGCGCTCCTCGATCGGCATCAGCTCTCCGGCCTGCGAAAGGATGCGAAGAAGGTCGTTGAAATCTTCGTCCGAAACAAGTTCGTCCCGGGAAAGCATGATGATGCCCTCGCCGACGGACACGGGAACATTCGGCATGATGCGGACGACCGGAAAATCATCTCCGGCAAGGGCCTTGATCTGCGCGATCGAGACGCCGGCCGCCATGCTCACAAGAACCGGCGGTTCGGCAGCCCGCTTATGAAGCGCCGACGAAAGCTCCTCGAAAAGCCCCGAAAGCATATGCGGCTTGACGCCGATAAAGATGAAATCGGATCTTCTCACGAGCGCGTCCTTCTCGACGACATGCGCGCCGGGGATGCCGTGCGAGATCCGAAGCGCCGCTGTTTTATCCTTGTCGCACAGAAGGATCTGATCGCCTTCCTCGCCCTTTCCGGCCGCAATGGCCAGTGCGCCGCCCATATTGCCGGTACCGATGAAACCAATCGTTGCCATATCCTTTCCTCCCTTTTTCAGCTTTTACTTCTCAATGTTTTCCTGTAAATATTCAGCGAACCTGGCCTTCACCGTAGACCAGATACTTCGTGCTTGTCAGCGCCGGCAGTCCCACGGGGCCCCGGACGTGCAGCTTCTGTGTGGAAATGCCGATCTCCGCGCCCATGCCGAATTCTCCGCCGTCCGTAAATCTCGTCGAAGCATTGACATAGACCGTCGCCGCGTCCACACCGTTCAGGAACTTTTCCGCCGAAGCGGCATCCTCTGTGACGATGCATTCGGAGTGCATCGTGCCGTGCAGACGGATGAATTCCATGGCCTCCTCGACAGAGCCCACGGTTTTGACCGCCAGAATATAGTCGCCGAATTCGCTGTCCCAGTCCTCTTCCGAGGCTTCGCGAATCTCTCCGGGATAGGCCGGGACAACACTTCCGTCCTCCTGAAGCCCTGAAAGTACCTGATAGGCCTCCGTATCCGCCCGAAGTTCCACACGCTTCTCCGAAAGCAGCGGAAGCGCCTCACAAAGGAAATCGCGAAGCACCGCGCGGTGGATCAGCACACATTCGGCCGCGTTGCAGACGGACGGCCGCGAACATTTCGCGTTTTCGAGGATCTT
>CAMOZF010000160.1 GCA_946630765.1 uncultured Lachnospiraceae bacterium
TGCGGTCGGCGATGCCGGAACGCGGAACGCCGGGGCGCTTCTTCGTCGCAGGAATTTCCTCACGCTGGATCGGCAGCGCCGCCGCGATTGATTCCACCCTGATGCCGGTCGGAATCATCTCAAGGCCGTTCAGCTTGACATATTCGCTCTCATAAACAACGCCGGTGACGGAAATGACCGAGTCGCCGGTTAAAGGCTCAATCGCCTCCGCGATCTCCGGAAGCTTTTCCTTCTCCACCGTGATCTGCAGCTTGCCCGTGATGTCCTTCAGAACGATAAAGGCCATCGATTTTCCGTTTCTGAAATTCTCGACAAAACCCTGTACCAGAATTTCCTCATTCAGATGCTTTCTGACATCTGAAAGATATACTCTTTCCATACTTAACCTCTCAACTTTTCTGTATTCAAACCGCTTTACTGAAGCGGATTTTCATAAATTTCAACGATTTCCCCGTAGCCTTCCGACGCCAGCTGCTCCTTCTGGAAGCGCTTATTCTTCGCCATCACGGAAATCAGCACCTGCTTTCCTTCCTTCCGAAGCTCCCGCGCCCGGACGAAGGCTTCCTGCGTTTTCTCCACGGAAAGGTTCTTCTCCAGAAGAAGCGCGATCCGATCAGACGATCCGGGCACCTTGAAGCCCTGCTCAAGAAGGATCGAAATGATCCGTTCAAATCCGATCGAGAAGCCGCAGGCCGGAACGGGCTGGCCGAGGAACTTTCCGACCATCTCGTCATAGCGGCCGCCGCCGCCGACAGAGGAGCCGAATTCCGGAACCGAAATTTCAAAGATCGGGCCGGTATAATAGCCCATGCCCCGCACAAGCGTCGGATCGAAAACGAGCTCGAAATCCGACTCCTTTGCGGCATTCACCATCCGGATGATATCACAGAGATTGTCGGAAACCTCTGACGGCAGTGCGCCGCCAAGCTTTTCCGTGAGTTTTCCGAGAAGCTCCTTTTCGTTTTCATCCGAAACAATCTCGAAAAGGGTCAGATATTTTTCCACGGAGTCCGCCGCAAAGCCTTCCTCCGAAAGCTCCCGGCGCACGCCCTCGATGCCGATCTTGTCCATCTTGTCAAGGGTGATATAGACCTCGCCGAGACGGTCCTCCGGGAAGCCGGAATACTCGGCCATGGCCTTCAGGATCCGCCGGTCATTCAGCCGGATCTCGAAGCCCTTGAAGCCCAGCTTCGAAAGCACGGTGGTCGTCGCAAGAATCAGTTCGGTTTCGCAGAGATTGGTCGGGTCGCCGAGCACATCGATATCGCACTGATAGAACTGGCGGAAGCGCCCCTTCTGCGGACGTTCCGCACGCCAAACGGGCCCGATCTGAAGCGCCTTGAAGGGCTTCGGGAGCTCCGCCTGGTGGTTCGCATAATATCTGGAAAGCGGCATGGTCAGGTCATAGCGAAGACCGCTGTCCGCAAGATCATTTTCAGTTTTTCCGGTCTCGATCTGAAGCTTTTCGCCGCGCTTCATGATCTTGAAGACCAGCTTTTCATTCTCACCGCCCTGTTTTCCGGAAAGATTCTCAATGCTTTCCACGCAGGGCGTCTCCATCGGCGTGTAGCCGAAGGTTCTGTAGGTTTCCTTGACGAGTCCGATCACGTAGTCACGGATCTCCATCTCCGCGGGCAGAATATCCCGCATGCCGTTTACCGGTTTCTTGATCATAGATGTCCTTTCTGTCGGCCTTTATATCAGTCCAAGCTCTGCCACGAGCTGCTGTACATACTCTGTATCACTGTAGGGATACTTCACGCCCATCTCTTCCTGCCAGCTTTCATGCCCGAGGCCGATGATCGTGATCAGATCCCCCTCCTGCGCGTTCTCAATCGCGTAGCGGATGGCTTCTTTTCTGTCCTTGATCGCAATATAATTCGGATGCTCCGCCTTGTGAAGTCCGACCTCCGTATCCGCAAGGATCTGCTCAAAGGTTTCCCAGCGGTTATGACCGGAGGTGACGATCGAAAAATCCGCAAGCTTTCCGGCGGCCTCACCCATCCCGTAGCGGCGGCCCTTCGAGCGGTTTCCGTCCGCGCCGAAAATGCAGATCAGCCGTTTCGGACGGTACTCACGAAGCGCCATCAGATGGTTCCAGGTGCTTGCGCCGTTATGCGCGAAGTCCACGCAGACCGAGAACTTGCCGTGGTAGACAATATCCGCGCGCCCCTTGATGTGCACATTCGCAAGCGCCTGCTTCATGGCGCTTTTCGAAATCTGTTCATGCGCCGCCACAGCAAGCGCCGCGAGGGCATTCCAGACATTGAAATCGCCCGGCAGATTGATCCAGAATTCATCCGAAATCCCGCCGCCTGTCGTGAAGGCGATGCCCGGAAGCTCCAGCTCCTCGTCGTAGGTTTTCCGGATGTTCTCCGCGTAGAATTCATAGCTGTGATCCGCACCGAACTTCTCCACAGGAACATTCACATACTGCATCACCCGCTCGAAATACGGATCATCGCCGTGGATCAGCGCCTTTTTCGAATGGTTCAGAAGCTGCGCCTTGCAGTACATATAGTCTTCAAAGCTCTCATGCTCGTTCGGGCCGATGTGATCGCCCTCCTGAATATTCATCAGGATGCCGTAGTCAAAGGTGAAGCCGTCGACCCGGTGCTGCTTCATACCCTGCGAACTGACCTCGATAACCGCCGCGTCGCAGCCGGCCTGCACCATCTGCCGAAGGTACATCTGCACCTCGTTCGATTCCGGCGTCGTATTGCTCAGTTCGAACACTCTGCCGTCGATAATCGCGCCGTTCGTTCCGATCGTGCCAACCTTATGTCCGCCGACCCGCAGGATGTCCGCCAGCATATGTGTCGTCGTCGTTTTTCCCTTGGAACCCGTGATGCCGATCATCAGCAGCTGATCCGCCGGATGCCTGTACCAGGCGGCATAGATAAATGCGCCCGCAACCCTCGTATTCTCCACGCGGATCACCGTAGCGCCTTCCGGAATCACCGTGTCTTTATCCGTGACAAAGACACGGACGCCGGCCTTACTGAGCGCTTCCATGACCTCCGGACTGTGGGTGTCAAAGCGCGCGCCGGTCGTGCAGATAAAAAGATCCCCGGGAATCGCCCTTCTGTTGTCGCGGCTGATCCCGGTAATCTCCTCTTCATCAGATCCCGAAACGATAGTGTATGAAATTCTGGAAAGAAGTTCTCTAATAATCATAATTTCCGTTCCTGTAAATCGAAATATCCCCGAAGCCCCATAAAGGCCCGAGGATATTATACTCATGAAAACGAATTCTGTCAATTATCCTTTGATTTTTGACGCTTTTGCGTTCCGGAACATAAATTTGCGTACAAGATTGATTCCGACCTTGAACGGAAGCGGCCGGAGTGCCCGGTCTGCCTCCTTCAGTTTCTCGCGGATCGGAAGCTCCTGCGGGCAGTGCGCCTCACATTTTCCGCAGCCGATGCACTGGCTGGCAAAGGCCGGTTCCTTCGTCAGGCCGACCGTCTGTGCAAACTGGAAACGGCCCTCTCTTTTGGACTCGGTGTACATCGTATTGTAACAGCGGAAGATGCCGGGAATGTCCACGCCCTTCGGACAGGGCATGCAGTAGCGGCAGCCGGTGCAGCCGACCTTTTCATTCTCCATGATCGCACGTTTCACGCGGGAAAGGACGTCCTGATCCTGCGCTGTCAGGCTGCCCGGAAGCGTCTCCGAAGCCACGCGGCAGTTCTCCTCGACCATCTGAAGAGAATTCATGCCGGAAAGCACGACGGTGACGGCCTCCTGATCATACAGCCAGCGGAAGGCCCATTCGGCCGGCGACCAGTCCCGGCCGGATTCCGCGAAGATCTTTTTGGCCGCCGGCGGAAGCATGTTGACAAGCTTTCCGCCGCGGAGCGGTTCCATGATCACGACCGGAATACCCTTTTCAAAGGCTGCCATCAGCCCCTTTCTTCCGGCCTGCGCCAGTTCATCCAGATAGTTATACTGGATCTGGCACATGTCCCAGTCATAGTCCTGCAGAATCTTCAGGAAATTCTCGGTATTTCCGTGGTAGGAAAAGCCGATATTTCGGATCGCACCGGACTTTTTCTTTTCGTCAATCCATTCGACGATCCCGAGCTTTTTCAGCCGCTCCCACTGCGCGATATCCGTCAGATGGTGCATCAGATAGTAATCCACATAGTCCGTGCGGAGCCTTCCGAGCTCTTCCTTAAAATACCGCTCGGCGGCTTCTGTGGAATTGATCAGATACTGCGGAAGCTTGGTCGCGATCCGCACCTTATCCCGCAGATGATTTCTTTCGAAAATTTCCCCGACAGCCGCCTCGGAGCCGCCGTAAATATACGCGGTATCGTAATAGTTCACGCCCCGCTCGAACGCGGCGAGAAGCTCCTTTTCCGCCTTATCGATGTCGATTCCGCTGCCCTTTTTGCTGAATCTCATACAGCCGTATCCAAGAAGCGATAATTCATTCCCCTGACGGTCTTTTCTATACTGCATGCTTGTCCTCTCTGTTGTTTGCCCCTCAAGAATCCTCATAGGTTCTGCCGATTATGCACCATATACAATAATACAATGGTAAGGTCAAAAGGTGATGTCAGGAGCGTTTCGTGCTTCGCACTTTCACGCTCCTCCCACATTCCGCACTGTCGTGGAGATAAATCTCCACTTCGTGCTCCATGTGGGGCGGGTCATTAAGCCTTTCTCCCACCAGCAAGCAAGCTTGCCGTGGTAGAAGGCTTTTGACCCTGACATCATAATACGATTCTAACACAAGTATGTCAACATTGTTTTAACGATTACCAGGATTGCTTTTTCTTCTGAAAAGTAGTATGATAACGAAGCTATGGATATTTTAGTAATGATTCTTGAACTTGTGGGAACGGCTGCTTTCGCGGTTTCCGGTGCAGCGCTCGGCGCCCGTAAAAATATGGACATTTTCGGCGTTGTCATCATGGGAATTGTGACGGCCTGCGGCGGTGGCGTGCTCCGGGATCTTTTCCTCGGAAGCCTGCCGCCGGCCATGTTCAGAAACCCGGTCTATCCGATCACCGCCATTCTGGTTTCGATCGTGGCCTTTCTTCTGTCCTTCCGGAAGAAGCCGCAGCATCATCTGGCCCTATACGAAATG
>CAMOZF010000161.1 GCA_946630765.1 uncultured Lachnospiraceae bacterium
CGGCAAGAACGAGGTGCTGCATTTCCTGCTGTCCAATCTGAAATTCTGGATGGAGGAGTACCATTTCGACGGCTTCCGCTTCGACGGCGTCACCTCGATGCTCTACCACGATCACGGACTCGGCTCGAGCTTTGATAACTATGACAAGTATTTCTCAATGAATACCGACACCGAAGCCGTGACCTATCTGATGCTCGCGAATCTTCTCGTGCATTCGCTGAATAAAGATGCTGTGACGATCGCGGAGGATATGTCCGGCATGCCCGGCATGTGTCTGCCGATCGAGGACGGCGGCATCGGCTTCGACTACCGCCTCAGCATGGGCGTTCCGGATCTGTGGATCCGCCTGCTGAAGAATGTGCGCGATGAGGACTGGTCGCTCTGGCAGATCTGGTATGAGCTGACCGGCCACCGTTCCCACGAGAAGGTCATCGGCTACTGCGAATCGCACGATCAGGCGCTCGTCGGGGACAAGACGATCATGTTCCGCCTCTGCGACCAGGAAATGTACTGGCACATGGGCGTTGCCTGCAAGAATAACCTGATCATCGACCGCGGCATGGCGCTTCACAAGATCATCCGGCTCCTGACATATTCTCTTGCGGGCTCCGGATATCTGAACTTCATGGGCAATGAATTCGGCCATCCCGAATGGATCGACTTCCCGAGAGAAGGCAATAACTGGTCCTATCATTACTGCAGAAGACAATGGTCTCTGGTGGACCGCGAGGATCTGAAGTATCATTTCCTCGGGGACTTTGACAGGGAAATGCTCGCGTTCGGCAAGAAGGACGACATCCTTGGACATCACGCCCACAACCTTTACATGCACGAGGGTGACCGGATCATGATCTACGAGAAGCAGGGCGACGTCTTTGCCTTCAACCTGAATCCCACGCAGTCCTTTACCGGTTATTTCGTACCGACGCCCGGCGAAGGAACCTATGAAGTCGCGCTCTGCACCGACGACAAGGAATTCGGCGGCTACGGACGTGTCGACAAGACGGTCACCTATCACGCGGAAAATCTTTCCGACGACCGGAGCGGATTCCTGGCATATCTGCCGAGCCGCTGCGGCATCGTCTACAGAAAGATCAAATAAGAATTTATAAACAATCAAAAATAATTAACGGACGGAGAAGCGGCGCCCTTTGACAGGTTTCATCGGGTGATCGCTTCTCTTTCCGGGCAAAGAGGAAATAATGTATCATTTACTTGCACTATCAATTGCGATCCTTGCGGGTCTGATGATGACCCGTGTGTTCAAGCCGCTTCGGCTTCCTGCAGTTACCTCCTACCTTGTGGCAGGCGTTCTGATCGGCCCCTACGTCCTCGGAAGACTTCATGTCCAGGGCCTGGGCTTCACAACGCAGGAATCCGTGCAGGCGCTCTCACTGATCTCTGAAGTTGCGCTTGCCTTTATCGCTTTCTCGATCGGTTCGGAATTCCGGATGAGCGATCTGAAAAAGACCGGTAAACAGGCCTTTGTCATCGGTGTTATCCAGGCGCTTGCCGCGACGCTTTTTGTCGTTCTTGCGCTGTTTGCAATTCACCTTGTGGTTCCGGAGAAGCTGTCTCTTCCGCAGTGTCTGACGCTCGGCGCGATTGCGGCTGCGACGGCGCCCGCGGCAACCCTCATGGTCGTCCGCGAGTATAAGGCAAAGGGCGAAACCACGAGCCTCCTGCTTCCAATCGTCGCGCTCGACGACGCGGTCGGTCTGATCGTTTTCGCGGTGCTTTTCGGCATCAGTAAAACCATTGTGAGCGGAGAGGTGGAGCTTTTGTCGGTCATCCTGAACCCGCTGATCGAAATCGTACTTTCACTGGGGCTTGGCGCGCTGATGGGCTTCGTGCTGACGCAGCTTGAAAAGCTGTTCAACTCCCACACAAACCGTCTGAATATGACCATTGCGCTGGTGTTCCTGACGGCCGCGCTCTCCATGATCGAGATCGATCTCGGACCCGTGAAGCTTGGATTTTCCTCGCTTCTTACCTGCATGATGCTCGGAACGGTTTTCTGCAATATCTGTCCGCTTTCCGAGGATATCATGAAGGCGAGCGAAAAATGGACCTCGCCGCTTCTCGCGCTCTTTTTCGTGGTCAGCGGCGCGCAGCTTGAGCTGTCCGTCTTCCGTGACATTGTGATCATCGGCATCGGCGTCGTCTACATCCTGACGCGTTGCCTCGGCAAATATTTCGGCGCGAGAATCAGTGCAAAGCTGACGCACTGCTCAAAAACCGTTCAGAAATATCTCGGAATCACACTGTTCCCGCAGGCCGGCGTGGCACTCGGCATGTGTACGATGGCCATGGAGCTTGGCGAGCAGGGCAATCTGATCCGGAACATCACGCTTTTTGCAATCCTTGTCTATGAACTCGTCGGACCGCTTCTCACGAGAGAAGCCCTGACGAAGGCCGGCGACATTATCGCCAAGTCTCCCGAAGTGGAGAACCGCAGAAAGAACCGTCTCGAGGAGGTCCTCGCGGCAAGGGGGAAGAAGAATCAGTAAAAGGAGCATCCGGTGGAACAGCAGGTATCAAACTTCGTACAGCTTCTTCGTGAGATCTGTGAAGAGGAAAATATTCGTCTGGAAAGCTTTTCCGGAAACTGGGCGCATCGGCTTGAGAAAGAGGGCAGGACAGCACATATCGTCGGGCACCAGTTTGATCTGAATACGACAGGCGTCTCCGAGATCTGCAGGGACAAGGCGCTGACCTCCGCACTTCTTGCGGCGGGCGGCGTGCCCTGTGCGGAACATGAATTCCTCGAGCTTGGAAAAACCGTGCTTTCGGAGCGGATGGACGAGTACCTCGGAAAATGCAGGGCGCTTCTTGATCAGAACGGAAAATTTGTTCTGAAGGACAATTACGGAACCGGCGGAAACCGCGTCTTTCTGATCGGAAGCGCGGAGGAGGCGGAAGAAACCCTTCTGAAAATCCAGAATTTCTCCTATGCCGCGGCGCTTTCGCCGTTTTACGAGATTCTCGAGGAATACCGCGTGGTCTGCCTTTTCGGTGAACCCCTTCTTCTGATTCGGAAGGAGCGGGCATACGAGATCGTGGACGGCAGGAAGGTCTACCTCAACTGGCGGCACAATCTCGGACAGGGCGCGACCGGCGTGCCGCTTCAGGATGCTTCGCTGATCCGGGAACTTTCGGATCTCGCAAACTGCGCGCTTCAGGCAGTTCCCGCGCACTTTGCTTCGGTGGATATTATCGCATGCAAGGACGGATACCGCGTGCTGGAGATCAACTCCGGCGTGATGCTGGAGCATTTTTCCGGACAGGATGAAGCCTGCCGGCATTTGGCGAAGGAAGTATACCGCGCGGCGATTCGGAAAATGCTTGCGTGATCGGTGGATGACTGGTATAATAAATTATCTATGACTCTTCGACAGGAGGTACCCCATGATCGATTTTGAAGAAGAACTTAAAAAATTCAAACCCAGTCTGGAGATTGACGATACGGAAAAGGCCATCCTTGCGGATGACGACAAGGATATGGTGGATCTGATGGTTGAACTGATGGCGGAATACCGCGACCGTTAAGCCCGGAGGAACGAATGAACTGTTACAGATGCAATGCGTCGCTGGATCTTTCCAAGAATATCTGCACCAAATGCGGCGCGGATATCCGGACCTTCAAGAAAATCGTCTATGCCAGCAACCGTTACTATAATGAAGGGCTGATGAAGGCCCAGGTGAGAGACCTCTCGGGCGCGAAGGAAGCGCTTCGGGCGAGTCTGCACCTCTACAAGAGAAATATACAGGCCAGGAACCTCCTTGGCCTGGTTCTGAATGCCATGGGCGAGCCCGCGGAAGGGCTGAAGGAATGGGTCATCAGCAAGAACATGACGACCGGCCACAATATTGCGGACCGCTTCATCAACAATATGCGCCGCAATATGAAGGAGCTGGATTCCGAGGTTCACGGCATCAAGAAATACAATCAGGCGCTGCAGTACGCGCGTACGGGCGCGAAGGACCTCGCGACGATTCAGCTGAAGAAGGTCGTTTCCGTCCACAAGAACATGGTCAAGGCCTATGAGCTTCTGGCGCTTCTGTATATCGACGACGGAAAGTACGATCAGGCGAGAAAGGTGCTCCAGCGCTGTCTGGAGGTGGACCGTGGCAATGTTTCCGCGCTCTACTACCTGAAGGAGCTGAACAGCAGCGACCAGAAAAACAGCCGTTCTGTCGGAACGGTCGGGGAAGAGGACCGCGAACAGCTGATTATCCCCGTGCGGTTCCGTGATTTCGGCTCTTATCTCGCAAATGCCTTCTATATTTTCCTCGGCGCAGCGATCGGCATCGCGATCGCCTGGTTTGTCATCGTGCCCGGAAAGGTCAAAAAGCAGACCGAGGGGATTGATCAGGAAAGGGTTTCCTATGAAGCGCTGATTTCCGATCTTCAGGGAACGATCAGCGCGATGGAACGCGCGAGTGAAAACGCCTCGATCGCCGAGTCGGAATCCGAGTCCGAATCGGAGTCTGAATCCGTTTCGGAGTCTGAGTCGGAATCCGAGTCCGAGTCAGAAGAGGAAAAGCCCTTTGTAGTCGTCGAAGCGATCGAAAGAGAAGAGCAGTGGGCGGCCAACCAGAATCTCGTGGTACAGGCCGTGGACCTCGTGAACGCGGACCCGAAGGACTATATTGCCGCCTTCCGGACGATCCTGAAGATCAATCCGAAGATCCTTTCTGCGGCCTTCCAGGTGAATTACCGGGATCTTGCGACAATGCTGACGGACAGCGGCTGGTTCACGGAAGTAATGAATCAGGCAAACGGCCTCTATGATGGCGGCCATTACCCGGAGGCGGCGGAAGGCTACGATACTGCCTTCCTCAGCAGAGCCGATTCTGCGGAGGCACTCTACAAGGCCGGCCTTTCTTACGAAGGCGCGCAGGATAACGAGACGGCCGCGAACCGGTATTTCTGCGTTTACCATCTGTTCCCGGATTATGAGCAGCGGGAGGACGCGGGAAGACGCTACCTTGAGATGACGGGAGAATCGGAGATGCCGGCACTTCCCGAAAATGCGGACCCGGCAGCGCTGACGCATTTCAAGAC
>CAMOZF010000162.1 GCA_946630765.1 uncultured Lachnospiraceae bacterium
CTCGATCCGGGAAAAGGTCGAGAAAAATCTGGACTGCTTCGACGAAATCTACTCCGCTTACAATATGACGGACGCGCTTCAGCTGATCGACGAACACGACATCGGCGTGATGCTTCTGGATATCGAAATGCCCGGCGGCTCGGGACTCGACCTGCTGGAAGCCGTGCGCGGACGCGGCCTAGACACGGTCTGCATCTTTCTCACCGCCTACGCCCGTTTCGAATACGCGAACCGCGCGATGCGGCTTTCCAGTATCGATTACCTTTTGAAGCCGGTCAAAGAAGAAGAACTCACCGTCGCCCTGAAAAAGGGCGTCGCGGAGTGGCAGACGATCAGCTCCAGAAAGGAAAACACGCTTCGGGCCTCCTACTGGGAGTCCAGTGAAATCTACCTGATCGAGCATTTTTACCAGCAGTATCTGCAGCACTATCTGACGAATGACGAACGCGCGCTGCGGCAGGAGCTGCAGCACCGGAATCTGCCCGCCGAGATCCTGGACGAAAACTATACCCTTCTTCTCGTGAAATGCGAAAAGGACGAACGCACGCTTTTTGACGGAGATCTTTTCGACTTTACGCTCCGAAATATTCTGCGGGAATATTTCTATCATGAGGAGGACATCCACGTCATCGTGCGCTTTGACGAGCTGGAATTTGTGCTTCTCTGTTCGGAAAAATATCAGTCCCAGCAGACGATTGCCTCGCTGTCGCGCGCCGCGCTGAATGATTTTGTGCCGCATTTTCCGAATCATTTCAGCTTCTATACCGCGGAAAAAGCCTGTTCCTTCTATGAGCTTCCCGCGATGTATGACCGGATTCACCTGATCGCGAAGAAGGATCTCAACCTGACGAATAACGCGATCGACCTCTCGGAAAGCCTCGGGAAAACCAGTCAGAAGGACCGCAGCTTCCCCTTTGAAAAGTGGTCCGAAATGCTCGTGCGCAGGGAAACCGACGCGCTTCTGGAGTCCGTCGCGTTCTCCGTTGACGGCATGAAGCGGGACACCGCAACGACCAAGGAGGATATCACTTCCTTCTTCTACAGCTTCCTTCAGATGCTGTACGCGGCGATGCACGACAATAAAACCGCCCTCTACCGCTTCAACGAGCAGATCTCCCAGATGTCGGCGGATGAGGCCTGCACCTCGATCTCGTCTCTGCAGGACTGGATCCGGATGGTGGTTCCTTTATACAATATGTGCATGCATTCCGACTCCGAGGAGGACCAGGTCGTACAGAAGGTCCGGAAATACATTCACGCCCATCTGACGGAGGATCTGACCCGGGAGAGCCTCGCGAGCATGGTCTTCCTGAATCCAGACTACCTTTCGCACCGTTTCAAGAAAACCACCGGCTACTCGCTCACGAACTACATTATCAACGCGCGTACGCAGGAAGCGATGAAAATGCTCACGAACAATAAGGAGATGTCGATCCGCGACATTGCGATCGCCTGCGGCTTCCAGAACCTCTCCTACTTCGCCAAGCAGTTCAAAAAAGAGACCGGCATGACGCCGCGCGAATTCCGGAAATAACACCTTCAGGACTCGGAATAGTGTTATTTGACATCCGAATTTCAGTTTTTCATCTGCTCTTGATGTATTAAACTTAGGCCACAAAAATGAAAACGGAACAACGCTAAGCCGTTTTCTCAAAATTCAGGAGGAGATTATGATGAAGAAAGTTCTGGCAGTTCTTCTTGCGGCGGCAATGATCCTTGCAACTCTTGCCGGCTGCTCGAACACTGGCTCTGATGACGGCGCCAAGGCTGATACCACAGCTGCGGCAGACACCAAGGGCGATGACGGCGCTGATACGGAAGCAGCCGATGACGGGGCAGCCGATACCGAAGCGCCCTCAGGCGAAGTGAAGCACCTGATCATGACCCTGATCAACTATTCCAACCAGTACCCCGATGTAGACAAGGTTGCTGAAGCAATCAGCGCAATCACCCGCGAATCCATCGGCGTGGAAGTTGAAATCCAGATGTACGATTTCGCTTCCTACAAGCAGGCACTGACCCTTGCGCTTTCCGGCGGCGAGCAGCTTGACCTGATCACCACGATCACCGCTGGCTACACCACGATCGCACAGCAGGGTTACCTGACAGACCTCAACGAAAACGATCTGCTGCAGACCTACGGTCAGGGCATCATCGAGGCCGTTGGCGGCATTGACAACATTAACGCAACCGCAGTCGGCGGCGTCGTTTACGGCACCCCCGCCATTCATGACTGGGCAGTCGGCCATGGCTGCTACGCAATCCGTCAGGATTTCCTGGAGGAAGTCGGTTATGAAGTTACAGATGACGACATCGTGAAGGCTACGCAGGAAGAAGTCGACGGCTGGCTTGCAAAGATTCACGAAGCACATCCCGAAATCGAAACCTACCGTGCAACCGGTACTTTCACCAACCAGTTCCTTGATATCGATATCATCGGCAACAACGTATTCGGCGTTCTCTTAAACTACGGCGAGAAGCCCGAAGTTGTGAACCTTTTCACCGCAGACACCTACCTTGACAACCTGATGGTATTCCGTAACTACTACCTGAACGGCTACACCAGCAAGGATGCCGCTACCGATACGACCTCCGTTACCACGCTGATGCAGAACGATGCGCTGGCTGCTTACAACACCGGCGGAAAGCCCGGCATCCGTGCACAGGAAAGCCGCATCAGTAAGCCCGTTGTGATCTTCCAGACCAAGGAAGACGCTTCCAGCTCCAGCACCCTGGCAGGATTCCCCTGGGCAATCCCCTACACCACGGTTGACCCGGTTGCTTCCATGAAGCTTCTGAACGAGTTCTACACGAACCCCGAGCTTGCAAACCTTCTTGCTTACGGTATCGAAGGCACACATTACAACCTTGTAAACGGACAGGTTGAGCTTGTTGAGAACCCCGGCTACACCACCCTGATCTGGGACCAGCCGAACGAACTGATCTGCTACACCACGACCGCGAACGATCCTGACGTCTGGGAGAAGACCAAGGAATTCAACCAGAACGCGAAGAAGTCCGTCGCTGCCGGCTTCAACTTCGACCCGACCAATGTCGCTGACGAAATCTCCGCCTGCACGAACGTGTACGAAGAATATCAGAAGAGCCTTGAGTTCGGTCTTGTCGATCCGGAACCGACGATCCAGGAAATGAATGAGCGTCTGATGGCTGCCGGCCTTCAGAAGATCATCGACGAGAAGCAGAAACAGCTTGACGAGTTCCTTGCTTCCAAATAAACCTCAGAGTTAAAGAAAGCCGCGGCCTTTGCGCCGCGGTTTTTTATGCTTTCAGATTGATTTTCAGGCGTACATCGTTTACAATAAAAGTAACTTTCTATGTGACGGACCATCCAGACGAATTAATTCTTTTCAACCCAATGGAGGTTTCCCATGAGAAAAACCAAGATTATATGCACCATCGGCCCTGCCAGTGAATCCGAGGATGTGCTTCGGAAAATGTGCCTTGCCGGCATGAACGTCGCGCGCCTGAACTTCTCTCACGGCACCCACGAAGAGCATCAGCAGAAGATCGATACGATCAAGAAGATCCGGGAGGAGCTGGATCTTCCGATTGCGATCATGCTTGACACAAAAGGGCCCGAATACCGTATCAAAACCTTTGAAAACAAGTCTGTGACACTGAAGGACGGCGATATGTTCACCCTCACGACTGAGGACATCATCGGCAATGAGGAGCGCGTCTCCGTCTCCTATGAAGGCCTCGCCGATGATCTCGCGCCCGGCGACCGGGTCCTGATCGCAAACGGCATCGTCATTCTCGAGGTCGAAAGCATAGAGAAGCCGGACATCCACTGCCGCGTCATTGCGGGCGGCGTCCTCTCCGACCGGAAGAGCATGAACTTCCCGAATAAGCTGATGACGAACGACTTCCTTTCCGAGCAGGACAAGGCGGATCTTCTCTTCGGCATCAGAAACGACGTCGATTTCGTCGCAGCCTCCTTCGTCTCCACCAAGGACGATATGATCGCGATGCGCAGCTTCCTCAACGACAACGGCGGCCAGGACATCGACATCATTGCCAAGATCGAGAACCGTTCCGGCGTGGAGAACATTGATGAAATCTGCGAAATCGCGGACGGCATCATGGTCGCAAGAGGCGACCTCGGCGTGGAAATCCCCTATGTGGAGGTCCCGGCCGTCCAGAAGCACCTCATCCATCAGTGCCGGCTGCGCGGCAAGCGCGTCATCACGGCAACCGAAATGCTCGAGTCGATGATCCAGAACCCGCGCCCGACCCGTGCCGAGATCTCCGACGTCGCGAACGCGGTCTATGACGGCACCTCCGCGATCATGCTCTCCGGCGAATCCGCGGCAGGAAAATACCCGGTCGAATCCGTCCGGAACATGGCCGAAATCGCCGAGTATACCGAGAAAAATATCGATTACAAGGAGTGGTTCCAAAACACCCCCTTCACGATCAAAAACAATCTCGACGCCATCTCCCATGCCGTCTGCACGATGGCGATCGACACCCACGCAAAGGGCATCGTCGTCTCCTCCCGCTCCGGCATCACGGCGCGCTTTGTCAGCCGCTTCCGCTGCCCGGTGGACATCATCGGCATGACCACCTCAGAAAAGGCCTGGCGGAAGCTGAACCTCAGCTGGGGCGTCGTCCCGGTTCTTTCCGAACAGTTCGACTCGATGGACGTCATGTTCCACTTCGCCGTCATGCATGCGAAGCAGGTCTTCAAGCTCCAGAAGGGCGACGCCGTCGTCCTGACCGGCGGCCGAATCAACGGCCAGTCCGGAAACACCAACACCATCCGGGTTGAGACGGTCTGAGCTGTGAGAAGCAGAAGAAAAGAGACTGGCGTTTGCCGGTCTCTTTTCTTCTGCTTCTCTTGTTATCTTAAAAAGCCGTTGATGATCTGCTCTTCGGCTTCGGCTTCGGTGAGGCCGAGCGTCATGAGCTTGATGATCTGGTCGCCGGCGATCTTGCCGATCGCGGCTTCATGCACGAGCGCGGCGTCGACGCTGTTTGCTTCAAGGCCGGGAACTGCAAGGATGCGGCCGT
>CAMOZF010000163.1 GCA_946630765.1 uncultured Lachnospiraceae bacterium
CTCCGGTATGCCGATGCCGTTATCCGCCACCTTCAGGTAGAAGAATTCGTGATCGGCGTCAATACTGACTCTGACCTGTCCGCCGTCACGGTTGTACTTGACTGCGTTTTCGATCAGGTTTTTCACCGCCTGGGCAAGCTTCGGCTCATCCACGTCGGCAGAAACCTGACGGAAGCTTTCGTACACGAGCTCGATGTTCCGTTCTTCCGCGATCGGCCGGATCCGCCGAAGAATATCCAGCACGAAATCGTTGATATTCACGGTGGAAATATTCAGGCTGTCCGGGCCTTTTCCGAGCCGGACCATTGACAGCAGATCGTCAATGATCGTGGTCTCGCGCTCCACCTCATCCGAAATATCGTTCAGAATCTCCTGATACATCGCTTCCGGAATATTGTCCTGCCCCCTCAGCGAATCGGAAAGCACGCGGATCGAGGCCATCGGCGTCCGAAGCTCATGCGAAACATTCGACACGAACTGTTCCTGCGATTCCTCGAGCTCCCGGTAGTGGTCGACCATCTTCTCGGCGTTTTCGAGGATCGCGTCGACCTCGCGGTAGGACCGGAGATCCGTCAGATCCACGTTCAGATTGCCCTCGTTCAGCCGTCCGATTTCCGCTGAAATGGAACGCACGGGCCGCACGATCAGGTAGGAGCCGTAGATGATCCCGAGGATGATCAGGATGCCGATGATCGTCTCCGCGGTGATCATCGCCCGCACAACGGATGCGGAGCTTCCCTGAATCCAGCTCGTGTCAGAGGACATGATGACAGCGCCCGTCACCGTCTTCTCTTCTGAAGACTGTGCGACAACAGGCACGACAAATTCCAGCAGATTGTCTTCGGAGCGGTAATTCTGATAGTTATTTCCGGAAAGCGCTGAGAAAACAGCATCAGAAACACAGATCCTGTTCAGATCCATGAGATAGGAATCGTGAATGATCCTGCAGTCCTCATCCACTACCAGCAGTCGTCCGCCGTAGGCGTCCGCGTACCAGTTCAGCGTATCCAGCTTCTCGGGCGTCAGGCTTTCTGCAATTAGCTCCCGCTCCCCGAGCTGCCGCGCGATAACGGAAAGGCGCTGAAGGACGTCGATCTGGCGCTGATTAATCAGGCGCATCTGATAGCTGGATACGACAAGAAGGTGCAGGATAATCATCGGTATGATGCCGGCCGCAAGAGCGATTACTATGATCCGGCTTCGTAATGACTTAAACACTCTCATCGTTCTTGAAAAAATATCCTACGCCCCATTTGGTCTGCACATACTTCGGAATACTCGGATTCTCCTCGATTTTCTCGCGGAGCCGGCGGATATGGACGTCCACGGTCCGTGCGTCGCCGGGATAATCCGCGCCCCAGACAAGCGCCAGCAGTCGGTCGCGGCTGTAAACCTTATTGGCATTTTCGATCAGAAGGTGCAGAAGATCGAATTCCTTGGCAGTGACATTGACCTCGCGGTTTCTGACAAAGACGCGCTCGTTCTCGGTGTCCAGACGGATATCGCCGGAAACAATCGTCCCGTCTGCCGGAATTTCCTTCTGATTCTTCTGATACCTGCGCATGATGGCCTTCATCCGGGCCTTCACTTCCAGGATATTGAAGGGTTTTGTGATATAATCATCGGCCCCGTACTCGAGTCCCATGATCTTGTCCATATCCTCGCTTTTGGCCGTGAGCATGATGATCGGCATATTGGAAAACTCGCGGATCTGCTGACAGACCTCCAGACCACTCATTTTGGGCAGCATGATGTCCAGAAGCACCGTATCGTACTCGGTCTCCCTTGCCATGCGAAGCGCTTCCTCTCCGTCATAAGCCGTGTCAACCTCCCACTGCTCCTGAAGAAGAGAAAAACGAATGCCCTTTACGATCAGCTTTTCGTCGTCTACAACGAGTATCTTTGCCATTTCTATACCTCACCCCAAAAAGGTCTAAAATTTTATCTTATCCATCATCTGTTCCAGAAGACGCTCGCCGATGCCGGGCACGAGAAGCAGATCTTCCGGATCCTGAAACGCGCCGTTTTCTTCGCGGCAGCGGATGATCGCCTCCGCCTTCGCCTCCCCGATGCCGGGAAGCAGCATCAGCTCTTCTTTATCTGCCGTGTTGACATTGATGCGGCCGTCGGAAACAATTACTCCCTGATCCATTGGTTCATATCTTGCGGGAAAACGGATCATCTCCCCGTCTGTGAGCGGCTCCGCAAGATTCACCGCCGACTCATCGGCTTCTTCACTGAAGCCACCGGCGAGATTCAGCGCGTCGATCACCCGCGCCTCCGAAGGAAGGTGATACACCCCGGGCTTGTTCACCGCGCCCGAAAGATAAACGATGATTTCCTGCGCCGGAAGCGTTTCCGCCTCCTCTGTCGGATCGGAAGCCGTGCTTTCGACCGCTGCAGTTTTCCCGATACGACCCGGAATCTCTGGGTCCTGTGCCCGCAGCTTCAGCAGGAAAAGCGTACCAAAAACCACCACAAGAAGCACTCCTGCGATGATTTTGTTACGGTATTTTTTCATAATTGACGTATTATTTTACGGATACGCACATATTATGTGATCTATTTTACAGAATTCTTAACAAATAAGCAAGCAGATTTTACATTTTCAGGAATCTGTCAGCGTCTGAAGCGCCGAAAAGATGCCCGGGTCCGTAAACTGCCCCGCTTCATTCAGCCGGATGTTCTCCCACAGAAGCTCATTTCTACGGATCGGGATCCCGGTGATCGAGCTTTCATAGTAGGCGCTCCAGCGTCCGAAGGCGCGCTCGGCCAGGATATTGCTCTTGTTGTTTCCAGAAAGCAGCGTGTTATAGGCGTTGTTTACGCGGATGATGTAATACGAACCGGCCGCCTCGAGAAGCGTACTGGTTTCTCCGTTCTGCATCTGAAAGACCGGGCCTTCCAGCTCCGGAATCAGCTCGCCCTTTCTGACGGAATAGTTCACATTCCGGTCCAGCGTGCATTCGGCCGCAACCGAGCGGAAGCTTTCTCCATGGGAAAGCCGTTCCAGTACTTCTTCGCCACGTTCCCTGGAATCTATCCGGATCACCGAGATGTCCGCGACCCGGCTCTCTTCATCACTGACAGAGACTTCGTCGGAGGACAGCTGCGCGATCTCCTTTTCGGCGATCAGATAATAGCGCATGAGCTGGACGACATCCTTCTCTCTTGCTTTTGTGTAGGCCCGCTCCGCGTCTCCCAGTTCCTCGTAGCAGGTTCTTGCGGCACGGGACAGCGCCTCCTCCTCGATATCCGTCAGCTGGTCCTGCCGGAGGAAGGCGCGTTCATTCAGATAGATCAGCGCCCTACACTCGCGGAGCACGAAATACTCCCTGATATAATCCTCATAGCTCATGGAATCCGACACAGGAAGCGCCCAGAAATCCTCGCCGAGGAGTTCGCCGTAACGCTGCTGGAACTCGGTTTTGAAGGAAAGCGCGAGAAGACGCACTTCGGCGTCCGTGAGGATCACATGGTCCGAGGACATGATAATCTCACGCCCCGGGATCCAGTTCACGACCGTATTGCAGGAGCTGAGAAGAAGAATCGCCAGGAAAAGTGCGGCAATCCTTGTGATAATCCGTTTCATCTGTATGTCAATCCTACTTTCAGTTTCCGGAAAGAATCTTCTTACGGAAGACCGCTGCATTCTCTTCCGGATTTCCCTTGAAAATCGCGGTTCCGGCCACAAATACATTCAGGCCGTCCGCCGACAGTTCCGCGGCATTCGCCATATTGATGCCGCCGTCTGCCTGCAGAAGTACCGGAAGCTTCCGTTCTTCGATGATTCTCCTGAGTTCCCGGATCTTTTCGATCGTTTCCGGAAGAATCGGCTGGCCGCCGAAGCCGGGCTCCACGGTCATGATCAGCACCATTTCAACCTGATCAAGGTACGGAAGGACCTTCGAAACCGGTGTCGCGGGCCGGAGCGCAATCGCGGCCGGAAGTCCCAGGCTGTGGATTTCCCGGATCACCGCGCCAGGATCCTCTGCGGCTTCAATGTGGAAAGTGATCCGCGAGGCGCCGCTTTCAGCGTAGGAACGGATATGCGGCAGCGGATCCTGAATCATCAGATGAACATCCAGCGGCTTCTTCGCAAGCTTTCTGATCGCGCGGATCACCGGATGACCGAAGGAGATTTCGGGCACGAAGCACCCGTCCATCACGTCCACATGAATCCAGTCGCAGTCCGCACGGTTCAGTGCTTCGATCGCTTCTCCGAACTTCATATAATCCGCCGCCAGAATCGACGGCGCAATCAGTTTATCGTTCATCAGTACCTCCGTATCTGTTTCAGATCCTCATAGATCCGCACATAACTGTCATAACGGCTCTTCGAAATGATTCCCTCGGAAAGCGCGTCCTTCACCGCGCATTCCTTCTCATGAATATGCCTGCAGGACCGAAGATACCTGCACTTGGGAAGGAAGGGCAGGAATTCGTCAAAATACAGGTCCAGCTCCTCTTCGTCGATATAATTCACGTCCACGGAGGTGAAGCCGGGCGTATCGCAGAGATAGCTGTCCTCTCCGAGGAAAAACACCTCCGAATGCCGGGTCGTATTCTTCCCGCGGTCGATTTTTCTGGAGAGCTCGCCGGTTTCCATGATTTCCCGGTCAAGAAGCAGATTCATCAGTGAGGACTTCCCGACGCCGGAGGGACCGGCCAGACAGGAAAAACGTCCCCGGAACTGTTCCTTCAGCGCCTCGATTCCGATATTGTCACGGACCGAGATCATATGCATCGGGTACGGCGTGCCCTGAAAAGCATCGCGGATCCTCTGAAGCTCCGCTTCGCTCGCAAGGTCTGTTTTATTAACCAGAAGACAGACCGGAATCTCCGAGTCGTGTACCTGACAGAGGTAACGGTTCAGCATGTCGACATTCGGTTCCGGCGACATCGCGGAAAAGACCAGAAAGATCTGGTCGACATTTGCCAGTGCCGGGCGTTTGAGCGTGCTGCTTCTTTCGAGAATGCGGTCGACATTGCCGGCATTTTCAATCTCTGAGTCAAAGACCGTGCTGAA
>CAMOZF010000164.1 GCA_946630765.1 uncultured Lachnospiraceae bacterium
ATCGCGGGCCTTGTCGCGGCCGGCGACCATCCGTCACCGGTTCCCTATGCGGACGTCGTGACGACCACCACGCATAAGACGCTGCGCGGCCCCAGAGGCGGCATGATCCTCTGCAAAAAGGAACTTGCAAAGGCCATCGACAAGGCCGTCTTCCCCGGCACGCAGGGCGGACCGCTGATGCACGTCATCGCAGCGAAGGCCGTCGCTTTCGGCGAAGCCCTGAAGCCTGAATTTAAGGAATACTCGCACCAGATCGTGAAAAATGCCGCAGTGCTTGCGGAAACGCTTCTCGGCCGTGGAATCAAACTCGTTTCCGGCGGTACGGACAATCACCTGATGCTGCTGAATCTTGTCGGCACGGGCATTTCCGGAAAAGACCTCGAAAAGCGTCTGGACGAGGTGCACATTACTGCGAACAAGAATACCATCCCGAACGATCCCGCAAGTCCCTTCGTGACCTCCGGCCTCCGGATCGGCACGCCCGCCGTGACAACCCGCGGCTTCAAGGAGCCCGAGATGCGGATCGTCGGCAACTGGATTGCGGATATTATCGAAGATTTCGAAGGAAATAAAGAGCGCGTCACGCGAGAGGTCGGAGAGCTTCTTCAGAATTTCCCGATCTACTGATTAAAGGAGCGATATGGGTACATTTGATGATCTGATGAACAACTCGTTCAACAAGAAACCGAATTTCTACTCTGCGGAAGACATCGAGAAGGCCAGAAAGCGCATGAACAAGTTCGGCGGAACACTTCTTGAGAATCTGAAGGTCGTGACGGGCCGCGATGTCAGCTACAATATGGATCTGCAGCAGGAGATTTCCAGCCTGAATGAGAACCTGATGAAGGATTTCGGTGCACTTACTCAGATGAACCTTGAGAATGCGAAGGCGGTTCAGAACCTTTCCGGCGGCGCACAGAATCCCGCGGCGCAGGCTTATGCGGACGTCTTTTCGGACTTCGGTCTGATGCACGGGGCGCAGGAGCAGCAGGCCGCTGCCGCAGCCGCAGAACCCCCGAAAAATGTCGATCTGGACGCCTTCAATGATATCGCGGACAAGGTCGGTCAGGAGATTTTCGGCCAGGAGGAATTCCTGAAGCAGCTCGTGATCGCCTTCAAGCGGCCCTTTGTCATGCCTGAAAAGGAGGGCTTCCCGAGAAACAGCTTCTATGTCTGCGGCCCCGAGGACAGCGGAAAGCATACCGCGCTTCGGATCATGGTCGAGGAGCTTCAGAAGAAGCAGATCCTCGGAAGCGCTGACATTACGATTGTCGACCTTTCGCTCTACCCCAACTCCGGCAGCGACAAGATTTTCCTGCAGGATCTCTACATGGCGCTTCAGAAGCGCTCGCAGGTGATCCTTTTCGAGAATTTCGACGCCTGCCATATTTCGTACCTGACCTATCTGATCGAGCTCGTCACCGAAGGCCGCTGTATGCTCTCGGAGCGCTACATCCTTCAGAAGGGCCAGCTCGTCAACGTCAATACTTCCTTTGCGAGTGAAGCGGTCAGTTCCTTCTCCGCTTCCGGCAAATACCTCGTCTTCATCAGCACGAAGGACGTCGACAAGCTCGCCGGTGCCCTCGGCGCGCCCTTTGTCAACGCGCTCGGAGATATCTGCAAATCCCAGGCCCTCGATGAGGAAAGCCTGAAGAAGGTGTCCAAGGTCCGTCTGCAGCTGCTGAAGGACAAGGCGGAAACACAGTTTGGTTTCCGGCTCAGCGGCGCAGTCAGCGCCTTCGTCGACAACAGTCTGCAGTACGCGTCACGCGGGGCCGGACTGAGCGGCATCCTCCGCTTCTACGACAATCTGGAGCGCAGCCTCGCGAATCTGCGGCTTGAGGGCAGCTACGAGAAGGATGCGGCGCTGGAGCTTGCAGTCGAGGACGGCAAGGTCATGGCGCATATCGCCGACGACTCCGTGGATCTTCTCGCAAGTCTTCCCGGCGGCTACCAGGGAGAGCTGGAGAAGGTCAAGGCCGAGATGCAGAACATTGTCGGCCTCCAGAAGATCAAAGAATACATTTTCAGTCTGGAAGAATATTATGCCGTGCAGAAAAAGCGCCGCGAGGAAGGCCTGAAGGTCAGCGAGGTCAGCAAGCACATGATCTTCACCGGCTCTCCCGGTACCGGCAAGACCACGATCGCGCGCATCATCAGCCGGTATCTGAAGGCGATCGGCGTGCTCACGGGCGGCCAGCTTGTGGAGGTTTCCAGAGCCGACCTCGTCGGCCGCTATGTCGGTCATACGGCGCCGCTGACGAATCAGGTGCTGCAGTCCGCGATCGGCGGCGTGCTGTTCATCGATGAAGCCTACTCCCTGTACCGCGGCAAGGACGACAGCTTCGGTCTCGAGGCGATCGATACCCTTGTCAAGGGCATTGAGGACAACCGCGACAACCTGATCGTGATCCTCGCCGGCTACAGTAAGGAAATGGCCGAGTTCCTGACCGCAAACTCCGGTCTTGAAAGTCGTTTCCCGAATGTCATCGAATTCCCCGACTATACCGGGCAGGAGCTTCTGGACATTGCCAAGATTACGGCGCGTTCCAAAGGCTATACGATCGACGAAGGTGCAGAGCTTCCGCTTCTCACCTATTTCAACCTTGTGCAGGCTACGCGTTCCGCAACCGCCGGAAACGGACGTCTTGTCAGAAACAAAATAGAAGAAGCGATCCTCAACCAGTCCCGGCGCCTTGTCGCGGAGCCGGATGCGGATTTGTCGCTTCTTACTTCCAGAGATTTTGATCTCTCTGATGTGAGCGAATGAAGAAATATCTTACCGGGAAAAACATGATGACCTGCTATGCGATGCTGATATCCTTTGTTTTTCCTCTGTTTATTACCAATTACTATTACAATATCCAGAAAAGCAAAAGCCTCTTTTTCATCCTTGCGACCGTGGTTTTTGCGATCCTTTTTCTGGTCTTCTCTCTTCTTCAGGAGAAGAAACGCTACATCCTTCGGGACAAGCTGCAGGATCCTTCGATCCTGCTCCTTTTTGCGTTCCTCGGACTGAGCTTTCTGTCTGCGATCTTCTCGCCGTATAAGGGCGGGGTCAGTCTGACCGGCGAGGGCAGCCGTTCCATCGGCTTCCTGTTCCTGCTGTCGGGCATTCTGTGCACGCTGATCCTGCGGCTTTCGGACATCGACCGGAAGTACACCGGATATGCCTTCCTTCTCGGCGGATTTCTTGCGGCAGTGCTCGGAATTTTCAACTTTATCGGCATGAACCTTTTCGGCCTCGTGTCCGCCGTTCCCGCAAGCTTCAGAGGGCGCTATCTGTCCACGATCGGTTATATCAATTTCTTTTCCCAGTATCTGAGCCTCGTGTGCGCCTACGGACTCGTGCAGTTTTCCCTCCGGAAAGAACGCGCGATCCTGCCGGTTCTTTTCATTCTGTACACGGCGCTTCTGATCACAGACAGTAACGGCGGCCTTCTGGGCTTTCTCTTTGTCCTTCTTGTTCTGCCGCTGATTCTCCGTCAGGAAAAAGGCTGGTTCCTTCGCTTCACGATCGGACTCCTGCCCCTCGTTCCGGCGTTTCCTGCGGCAAAGCTGCTGTTTCAATGGTCCGGTGTGGAATTCCAGCCCTCCGGGCTGACGGGCTTTCTACTGCAGCCCCGGGTCATGGCGGGTCTTTGCATCGCTCTGCTGCTTCTTTTTGCCGCGGCGCTTCTTCTACGACGCCTGAAGCCTGCGGAGACTGCACTTTCCGAAGACCGGAAAGCCCTTCTACTTCGGGCATACAGGCTCCTTCTTCTCGGCGGCTTTATCAGTCTTTTACTGATACTGATCCTGTCCGGCGCAGGCGTCCTTCCCGAGAATCCGCTGACGGTAGATGACGGATTTGCGAACTACCGGGGCTATATCTGGCGCCGCAGTCTGCAGATCTTCGGAAAAGCGCCCTTCATGCGGAAGCTTTTCGGCTACGGACCGGACACCCTGAAGCTTCTGTATCAGGACCGTCTTGGGAAGGAAATGTCTTCGATCACCGGACAGATCTTCGACAGCGCACATTCCTTTGTCCTGCAGTACCTGCTTTCGACCGGTATTCTGGGCCTGCTGTCGCTGATTGCGGCTTTCGCATCACTGATCGCTGCCGCTGTCCGGAATCCTCATCGCGAAACGCTGCCCTTTTTGGCCGCACTCGCAGCCTTTCTGATCCAGGCATTTTTCGTGCCGGGTCAGCCGCTGGTTTCGCCGCTTTTCTTCCTGCTCGCCGGAATCGTCTGCCTCGATCCGAAGCGGCTGTTCCAGCGTGTTTCGGACACCGTATCACAGGAACCGCCCGCCGAATCGCCGGACGTCCCCGTATAAAGCGAAAAAAAGCCCCTTTCCGGGCTTTTTTTCGTTTAATTGAGTTTCTTCTCCACCTCCTCGAAAAGTCCCCGGAAAACCATCCCCTGGATTCCAAGCGCCTGCGCGCCAGAAACATTCTCCGGCATATCATCGATGAAGAGACATTCTTCCGGACGGAGTCCTTCGGTCTCGAGAAGATATCTGTAAATCCGCGGATCCGGCTTCTTGATCTGAAGGTCACAGGATACAATCAGCCGGTCAAAAAGCGCGCAGTCGTAATGCCGCGGAAAATATTCATAGAACTCTTTCCCCGCATTACTGAGAACGTACAGCCGATAGCCCTGCTTTTTCATCTTCTTCAGAAATTCCTCAGCGCCCGGAATCGGCCGCATCAGATCGAACCAGTGATAAATGGCCGCCCGCAGGTCCGTATGATATTCTTCCGGAACCCGCACCTTCACAAGCTCGTAAAGCTCTTCCTTTCCCACGAGCCCGAGATCCTGCTTTGCCCAGTCGGGGCCGAGAAACAGCTCCCGCAGGATCACTTCCGCCGCTTCCTTCCTGCACAGCTTCTCCGCGTATGTCTCAGGCTCGTAGCTGAGAAGGACATTGCCCATATCGAAAATAATGTTTTTAATCATGTTGACCCCACATTTCCCGGATCTTTTCCATGCCCTCCGTAAGAAGCGCCTCCTCGTCCGCGCCGTCC
>CAMOZF010000165.1 GCA_946630765.1 uncultured Lachnospiraceae bacterium
CGGAAGACGCAAATCCTGACGATAACGCACAGCCTGCCGAAGCTGAAGAGGAGATTACCGAAAAAGCAGAGTCCTTTGTGGAAAAGATCTCTGATTCCGTAGACAGCGGCATCGACAAGATCGCCGGAAAGTTTACAAAGAAGGAATAAAGATCCGGGGAAACAGTTGACTTTAGCTGAAAAGAAACCTATAATGAATCCGCTGCCTTTTGGGACAGCGGATTTTTTGTGCGAAAGTGTTTGTGCGATGAAGAAAAAGTATGAAATCAATATGACGGACGGTCCGCTTCTTCGGAAGATGATCTCCTTTGCTTTTCCGCTGATGCTTTCGGGAATGCTTCAGCTTCTTTTCAACGCGGTGGATGTGATCGTTGTCGGTAAATTTGTCGGCGATACCGCACTTGCCGCGGTGGGTTCGACCGGCGCGCTCGTCAACCTGATTATCGGCCTCTTTATGGGTCTTTCGGTCGGAACTAATGTCCTCTGTGCGCAGGGCTTCGGTTCCGGAAGAGAAAAGGATGTGCAGGAAACCGTGCATACCTCGGTGCTGATCTCATTGGTGTTCGGCGTGGTGCTCGGGATTTTCGGCTTCATTTTTGCGCGTGTGTTCCTCGAATGGATGTCGAGTCCGGCCGACGTCATTGATCAGGCCACGATTTACCTGAAAATCTATTTCCTGGGAATGCCCGTGATCATGCTCTATAACTTCGCTTCGGCGGCCTTACGGGCGATCGGCGATACGAAGCGCCCGATGTACTATCTCCTGGCAGCAGGCGTTGTCAACCTCGTGATGAACCTGTTTTTTGTCCTGGTGGTCAAGATCGGCGTCGCAGGCGTTGCGATCGCGACCGTGATGTCGCAGGCGCTGTCGGCAGGACTTGTCGTGCGCTGCCTGATGAAAGAGGAGAGCATGGTCCATCTGGACCTTCGGAAGCTCCGGATCCACGGAAACAAGCTGAAAAGCATTATCCGCATCGGCCTTCCGGCGGGAATTCAGGGAATCGTGTTTTCGATCTCGAACGTCCTGATCCAGTCGTCGATCAATTCCTTCATGTCGAGCGCCATTGCCGGAAATACCGCGGCCTCCAATCTCGAGAGCTTCACGGGAACCGCGATGAACGCCTTCTACCAGACCAATCTGAATGTGGTCTCGCAGAATGTCGGCGCGAAAAAGTACGACCGTATCTGGCGCTGCATGTTCCTGTGTATCGTGATGGTATCGATTACCGGCTTCGTGATGGGCATGGGCTTCTATACCTTCGGAAACTTCTTCCTCCGTTTCTACACGGATAACGAGGAGGTTGTGCGCTACGGTCTGATCCGTCTGTCCATCTGCAGCAGATTCCACCTGCTTGCCGGACTCATGGACTGCATCGTCGGCGGCCTTCGCGGACTCGGTTCGTCGATTCTGCCGATGATCGTCAGCCTGACCGGCGCCTGTGTATTCCGAATCATCTGGATCTCCACGATTTTCCAGCAGAATCATACGCTGGAGACCCTGTATGCCTCTTATCCGATCTCCTGGGCACTTACGGCTGCCGTGCACCTTTTGTGTTTCATTGTAATATTCCGGAGAGTGAAGGCGAAAAACGCCGAGAAAGAACGATTGCGGGCGTATTAATATCCCAGGCACAACAAAAAACCGAGGCTGCCAAGAGGGCAGCCCCGGTTTTATAGCGGAAATATTAAGCTCTTTCAACAAGTCCGGAACGTAAGCAGGAAGTACATACGTAGACTTTCTTCGTACCGCCATTGTCAGTCAGAACACGAACAGACTTGACATTCGACTTCCACATTCTATTGGTCCTTCTATGAGAATGGCTTACTTTGATTCCGAAGTGAGCGCCTTTTTCGCAGATAGCACACTTAGCCATTTTCTACACCTCCATTCGTTTCGGAAATTCAAACATCACGCATCAAAAATACGCAACATGGGTAATATACCAGAAAACCGACAAAAAAGCAAGAGGAAAATTCAAAATTCTCAGGTTTATTTTTGGCTGCCGATCATATATAATAAACAATGAAGAATAAAAACGCTTCGAGAGAAAAAGGAGAAAAAAGACAATGCGCTTTTTTGAGATAGACGGAAGAACACTCATCTTCCGGGAAAACGGCGAGACGGTACGGATCCGGCCCTGGGGAAGAGACGCCCTTCGCGTGGAAAGCTGTTTTATGGGCGAGATTCCGGACGGAAGCGCCGCACTTCTCACACCGCAGCCGGAATACGGAAGTGAAAACTTTCAGATTGACGCTGATGACTATACGGCGTCCATCCGAAACGGCAGGATCACGGCCGAGCTTTCGGTAAAGGAATGGGGCCACGCGCTCCGGATCTCTTTCCGGAACGAAAAAGGGGAGGATCTCCTTCGTGAAATCGATAACGGCGGCGCCCTTCAGAAAAGAGCACGTTACTATCGGCCGCTTCCCGGCGGCAGCAGCTATCTGAAGCAGAGCTTCGAGGCGGACCGCAGCGAGAAAATCTACGGAATGGGGCAGTATCAGCAGGAGATCATGGATCTGCAGGGGTGCTCGCTGGAGCTTGCGCACAGAAATTCCCAGGCCGCCGTTCCCTTCTGTATTTCCTCGAAAGGCTACGGCTTCCTCTGGAACAACGCGGCCGTCGGAGAAGTGCATTTCGGGCTGAATACCATCGAATGGGAGGCCTCGGCCACGGAGAAATGTGACTACTGGATCACGGCGGGAGACACACCGGCTGAGATCCTGCATCACTATGCCGATGTGACCGGAAAAGCGCCGATGATGCCCGAATACGGCCTCGGCTTCTGGCAGTGCAAGCTGAGATATTACAATCAGGAACAGGTCCTTCGGATCGCGGAGGAATATGTGAAGCGCGGCATTAAGCCCGATGTGATCGTCATCGATTTCTATCACTGGCCGCGCTGCGGCGACTGGCGCTTCGACGAGGAATATTTCCCGGATCCAAAGGCGATGGTCTCCAGGCTTCATGATCTTGGGATTGAGACGATGGTCTCAATCTGGCCGCAGGTCGATACGCGCTCGGAGAACTATGAGGCGCTCCGTCAGCAGGGCCTTCTTGTACGCACGAACGGCGGTATTGACGTCCAGATGCTGTTTCACGGAAACAACTGCTTCCTGGACGCGACAAATCCGCGGGCGAGGAAGTTTGCCTGGAAACTGATCCGGAAGAACTATGCGGATCTCGGAATCCGGACCTTCTGGCTCGATGAGGCGGAACCGGAATTCGGCACCTACGATTATGAGCAGTACCGTTTTGACGCAGGTCCCGCGCTTCAGACCGGAAACATTTATCCGAGAGAGTATGCCCGGCTTTTCTATGAAGGACTGAAGGAAAAGGGCGAGGAAGAAGTCGTCAGCCTGATCCGCTGCGCGTTTGCGGGTTCCCAGCGCTACGGTACCTTGGTGTGGTCCGGGGATATTATGTCGAGTTACGAGGATTTCCGGAAGCAGATCTGTGCCGGCATTCATATGGGGCTCGCGGGCATTCCCTGGTGGACGACCGATATCGGCGGCTTCCACGGCGGAAACGTCGAAAGCGATGATTTTAAGGAGCTTCTGATCCGCTGGTTCCAGTTCGGCGCCTTCTGTCCGGTCATGCGGATTCACGGAGACCGGAAGCCCTTCACCCCGATCATTAATGCCGCCGGCGAGGAACGTGAACACACCGGTGCGGATAACGAGATCTGGAGCTACGGCCCCGAAAACGAGAAGATTATGACGAAGTTTATCCGTATCCGTGAGAGGATGCGGAACTATACACGCTTCCTGATGCAGGAAGCCCATGAAAAGGGAGACCCCGTCATGCGGGCAGTCTTCTATGAATTCCCGGAGGATCCGGAGGCCTGGGATCTTCGGGATGAATTCATGTTCGGCCCGGACATTCTGGTCGCGCCGATCTGCCATGCCCACGCCGTTTCAAGAAAGGTGTATCTTCCGAAGGGCGCGCGTTGGACACTGGCAACCGGATCCGAAAACCCGGTGTATGAGGGCGGACAGACTGTACATGTTGATGCGCCGATCGATACGCTTCCCGTCTTCTTACGGGACGGCAGACAGGCTTATCTGAAAGGAGAAATCTGATGAAGAAGGATCATTTTGCCGGTACGCCGCCGATGGGCTGGAACAGCTACGATTACTATGATACCGCGGTCACGGAGGCGGACGTCCGGAGGAATGCGGACTACATGCACGAGCATCTGCAGGAATTCGGCTACGAGTATATTGTGGTCGATATCTCATGGTATATCCGTCATGCAGGAGAAGGACGGCCCGAGGTCCAGTATGTGCCTTTTGACGAGCAGGCCATGGACGAATACAGCCGCTTTCTGCCGGATCCGATTCGTTTTCCCAGCTCCGCAGGCGGACAGGGCTTCAAACCGCTCGCGGACTATATTCACAGTCTCGGCCTGAAATTCGGCATTCATATCATGCGCGGAATTCCGCGCCTTGCGGCGCAGGAGCACAGAAAGGTGCTGGGAAGCGCCTTAACAGCGGATCTCGTCGCGGATCCTTCGTCGATCTGTCCCTGGAACCCGGATATGTACGGCGTGAAAAATATTCCGGAGGGACAGGCCTATTATGACTCCCTGATGGCGCTTTACGCGTCCTGGGGCGTGGATTTCATCAAATGCGACGACATCTGCCACAGTCCGCTTTACGGGGAACGTTTTACGGGCTGGTACGAGACGGAAATGATCCGGCGCGCGATTGACCGCTGCGGAAGGCCGATTGTCCTGTCGCTATCGCCGGGACCTGCGCATATTGACCGCGCCTGGTTCTACGAAAAAAACGCCAATATGTGGCGGATCACGGACGATTTCTGGGATGACTGGAAGCTTTTAAAGCCAATGTTCCGGCGCTGTGAGATGTGGCAGGACCATGTGAAGGAAGGCTGCTTCCCGGACTGTGATATGCTGCCTCTCGGACGGATCGGCAAGGTCTTCCTGGATGAGCGGGAAACACGTTTTACGGAAGACGAGCAGCGCACGATGATGAGCCTGTGGTGC
>CAMOZF010000166.1 GCA_946630765.1 uncultured Lachnospiraceae bacterium
CGTCAGAACGGCAAGAATATCGCCGCGCTCCGGCTTCGGAAGAAGAATATTCTCGGCGATCCGGTCGCCCGATTCGCAGCAGCGTCCGGCAAGCGTGCACTCGAAATCCGCGTCTTCATTCATCCGCGCCGCAGAAAGCACCGTGTAGGCCGATTTATAAAGCGCGTAGCGCGGATTGTCGCACATGCCGCCGTCGACCGTCACATAGCTTCTGTAGCCCTCGATCGTTTTGAGGCCGCCGGCCGTATACAGGGTCAGCCCCGCATCCGCGACGATCGAACGTCCCGGCTCCATCAGGATCTTTGGCGCCGGCAGTCCGTAGCGGGAAAGGCCCGCCTCAAGATGCGCGGCAATTTTCCGGATATTTTCGCGGATATCCACCTTCGGGTCATTTTCCGTGTAAGGCACGCCGAAGCCGCCGCCCAGATTCAGCACAGAAGGCGTAAAACCGGCCTTTTCGCGGGTTTTAGCGGAAAAGTCGAGTAAAATATCGATCTGGTCGCAGAAGGGCTCAGATTCGAAAATCTGCGAGCCGATATGGCTGTGGAAGCCGAGCACCCGGAGATTCTTTTTCTGAAGCGCCGCCTGCAGGATGGCCATGGCCGCACCGGTTTCGATCGGCGTCCCGAACTGGGAATCCACCTTGCCGGTATTGATCTGATCCAGCGTGTGCGGATCGAGGCCGACCGTGACGCGAAGCAGGATGTCCTGCCGGATGCCGCGCTTTCCGGCTTCCCGGTCCAGCGCCTCAAGCTCCGCGAAATTATCGACAATAAAGGTGCCGATCCCGTGATCCAGCCCGAAGCAGATCTCCTCGTCCGTTTTATTGCTTCCGTGGAAATACAGCTTCTCCGCCGGGAATCCGGCCGAAAGCGCCGTGTAGATCTCTCCCGCCGAAACCACGTCGGCGGACAGTCCCTCGGAATCGATGATCGGATAGATGCCCCTGAAGCAGAGCGCCTTTCCGGCGTAGAGGACGGCCGAGCCCGCCGGAAAAAAGTCCCGGAAGGCTTCGGTATAGGTTCTGCATTTTTCCCGGACACGGTCCTCCGACAGCACATACAGCGGGGTTCCGTAGGTTTTTGCAAGCTCCACCGTGTCGGCGCCGTCGATCAGAAGGTGCCCTTCCGCATTCACGGAAAGATTGTTGTATAAAAGCATGTTCTTCCTCCTGTGAAAAACAAGCTGCAAAAAACTTATTATTCAGCTCCACATTCGAAATGCTTCGCATTTCTCATGCAGGAGGTCAGGGAAGCTTTGCCTCCAGACCTCCTTTGATAAATCAAAAACCAGTCTGGAACACAAGTGTTTCAGACATGACTTTTTGATTTATCAAGGAGCTGTACAGTTACAGAAGATGCGCGCGCAGCTCCTCCGGAGAAAGCGGAGAAAGAAGCGCCGGCGGAATGTCGAAAATCGTCCGGCAGCCGGTCTCGCCTTTCTCATGCAGGCGGAAGGCCGCTCTCGCGCAGGCTGCCATGACAGAGCCGGTGAAGAAGGGATTGGAATCCAGCTTCAGCGAGAACTCGATCGTGTCGCGGTATTCATTTTCCCAGCCTGTTGCGCCGCTTCGGATCACCGAGCCGCCGTGCGGAAGTCCCGCGTGATCCCGAAGAAGCTCCTCCTCCGTGATGAATTCAACCGTCGTATCGTAATCGGAGAAATAATTCGGCATGGTCACAATCTGCTCGCGCACCTTGTCGGGATCCGCGCCCGGCTCGAGCACGACGTAGCACTCGCGAAGATGCTTGTCGCGGGTCGAAAGCACTGGATTCTCCCCGTTTCTGACCTTCGCAACAGCCGCCTCCACGGGAACCGTATACTGTCTCGCGTCCTTAACGCCCGGAATCCGGCGGATCGCGTCACTGTGTCCCTGCGAAACGCCGCGTCCCCAGAAGGTGTAATCCGTGCCGTTCGGAAGCGCGATGTTCGCATAGAGGCGCGCGACCGAGAAAAGGCCCGGATCCCAGCCCGTGGAAATGACCGCGAGATTCCCGCCGTCCTTCGCCGCCGCATCCACCGCCGCGTAGTGCTGCGGAATATTTGCATGGGTATCGAAAGAGTCCACGACGGTGCAGAGGGCCGCGATTTCCGGCGTCATTGTGGGCAGATCGGTCGCCGATCCGCCGCAGAGGATCACGACGTCGATGTCCTTTGCCCGCGCCTGCAGCTCACTCAGGGCATACACCGGAACACCGGGAGTCCTAATCTGAAGAGACTCCGGATTCCTTCTCGTGAATACCGCCGTAAGCACCATATCCGGCGCTGCAGAAACTGCCGCTTCCGCGCCCTTACCAAGATTTCCGTATCCGACAATTGCTGTTCTGATCATGCTGTTCTCCTTTATAGTCTGTTGATTATATCTGTCATCCCGAGCGAGGGCGTGGTGCGCGCGAGGGGACCCGCCGCGCAAGCGGTGGGCGTGCGGTTGTGGCCCGAGCCTGCGTTTACTGCCAGTTTCCTCCCTGGGCCAGCCCCTCGAGCCTGCGGTTACTGACAGTTTCCTCCCTGGGTCAGCCCCTCGAGCCGAGGGTAATCATGTTTCTTCTGAGGAGACTTCCCGCGTCTCCGAAGAAGAAATATGATCCCGCAGGCGAGTTAAGCCGCATCCCACAGGCGAGTTCCGCTTTGCCCCGCAGGCGAGTTTAGCCATTCACCCCAGCAGGTCGTCCATGTCGTAGAGGCCGGCGGGCTTCCCGGTGAGGAAGCGGGCGGCGTCGACGGCGCCGTCGGCGAAAACGCCGCGGTCGTGGGCTTCGTGCTTCAGGGTGATGGTTTCGGTGTCTGTGCCGAAGAAGACTTCGTGGATGCCGGCGATATTGCCCATCCGGACGGCCTGCACGCCGATGTCATTCGGCTCGCGCTTCTGGTGGCCCGATCTGCCGCAGACGATCTCAGCGCCGGGACGGGCCTCCTGAATTGCCCGTGCAAGAGAAAGCGCTGTTCCCGAGGGGGCATCGAGCTTTCTTCTGTGATGGGTCTCGACGATCTCCGCATCCCCGGAGAATTTCGCGGCCGCTTCCCGGACAAGCTTCGTGAGAAGCGCGATTCCGACCGACATATTGGCCGAGAAGAAAAGCGGAATCATTTCAGAAGCCTTCAGAATGCACTGCCGCTCCTCTTCGGTGTGGCCGGTCGTGCAGATAATGCTCGGAAGTCCGCGGTTCACGGCCTCCGAAAGGAGCGCTTCGGTGCCGGCGTGATTGGAGAAATCAATCAGCACGTCCGCCTCGCCCGTGAAGTCCGAAAGGCTTTTCAGAATGCCTTCTCCGCCGCGGATGTCGATGCAGGCTGCAATTTCCATATCCTCCGCGCGGTTCACCCGATCAGCGACAAGCTGTCCCATGGCGCCCAGGGCGCCCGATACAATGACGCGGATCATGCCAGAATCCCCTGCTTTCTCATCTCATCAAGAAGGATCTTCTCGTGCGCTTCCTCCATCGGAAGAAGCGGAGAACGAAGGACATTCTCACAGAAGCCCATGGCCGCGACCGCGGCTTTTACGGGCACCGGATTCACTTCGCTGAAAAGATACTTGATCAGCTTCGTGTAGCGAAGCTGCAGATCGAGCGCGCCCTTTGTGTCGCCGCTTAAGTATTTTTCGACCATGTCGTGCGTCTCCCGCGGCGCGACATTGGAAAGGACCGAAATGACGCCGACGCCGCCCAGAGAAAGCAGCGGAACGATCTGGTCGTCATTTCCGGAGTAGAGCCACAGACGGTCGCCGACGATATCCATGGTCTCGGCGATCTTGCTGATATTGCCGTTCGCTTCCTTGATGCCGACGATATTCTCGTGCTCCGCAAGGACGCCGTAGGTTTCGGGCTCGATGTTCAGGCCGGTACGGGAGGGCACATTATAGACGATGACGGGAACCGTGGAAACCTCCGCGTAGTCCTGGAAATATTTCACAAGGCCCTTCTGGGTGGTCTTGTTGTAGTACGGCGTAACCGCAAGGATGCCGTCCACGCCCTGCTCACAGGCCATTTTCGTCAGATGCAGGCCGTGCGCCGTATCATTACTGCCGGTGCCGCCGATGACGGGCACGCGTCCCGCAGTTCTTTCCACGCAGTAGCGGATCACTTCGATGTGCTGCTCGTCGGTGAGCGTCGCGCACTCGCCGGTCGTTGCGGCGACGATGATTGCGTCCACGCCGTTTTCAATCTGCCAGTCAATAAAGCGGCCGAAGCTCGGGAAATCCACCGATCCGTCCTGAAGCATCGGGGTGATGATCGCGGTTCCCGCGCCGGTAAACAGTTGTTTCTTTGTCATAATGTCTCCTCTCCTTTTCCGGGCTTGCATAAAAGAAAGCAGCCCGCTTCACTTTACGCGGACTGCCTGAATCTTTCTATCAATACAGATCATCCGGTTTCCCGGACAATGTATAGAAAATGTGATCAGGGATAGCACTCCGCAATATTCTTGCGACAGTCGGACAGCTCTTAATCCGTCCGCCCAGCCCGGCTTTCGGCGATACGGACGCCTCCTTCTCCGGACTTCGGCGCCGATCCCTTTCTGCATAAGCTCCGTATTGAAATGCTTCCTGCATACTCATGATAAGGCGCGCCTCTATCTTCTGTTGTCGGTTATCATAACCCATGAACGGGCATCCGTCAAGCGCTTTCTGAAATTTCAGAGGCTTGCACAATGAAGCCGCAGAATCCGCCGGATGTTCGGTCAGATTGTTGTCTGTCACAGCGACAAAACCTTCGTAAGAAGCTCCTCCGGACTGCGGACAAGGCACTCGGCGCCGTGTTCCAGAAGGAATGCCTCCGAGCGGAAGCCCCAGGTGCAGGAAATCGGAAGCATCTTCAGGTTCTTTCCGGTCTCTATGTCGGTATCGGAATCGCCGACATAGACCGCTTCCTCCGGCTTGATCTGCAGCTTCTGAAGGATGATCTTCCCGGTGTCCGGCGCGGGCTTGACGGGAATGCCCTCCTGCTGCCCCTGCACGAGATCCACGAGATCGCCGAAGTATTTCGCGGAAACCTCCTGCGCCGCG
>CAMOZF010000167.1 GCA_946630765.1 uncultured Lachnospiraceae bacterium
CGAGGAGGACTATCTGCGGCTGAAGGACAGCTATATCCTGACGCCTGAGAAGATGCAGGCGGCGAGAGCCGATCTTTCCGTCATGCACCCGCTTCCCCGTGTCAACGAGATCAGCGTCGCGATCGACGATGATCCCCGGGCCTGCTATTTCAAACAGGTTCTGAACGGCAAATACATGCGCATGGCGCTGATCATGAAGCTTCTTCACGAAGCTGGAAGTCTGAAGGCGCTTCCGGAAAGGAGCAGAAGATGAATGTCGACTCGATTCAGAACGGTATTGTCATCGACCATCTGAAGGCCGGTTACGGAATGAAGCTTTATGAGCTTCTCGGACTTTCGGACCCCCGCTTTTCGGTTGCGATCATGCAGAATGTGACCAGCAAGAAGCTCGGAAGAAAGGACATTATCAAGATCGACGGGATCCAGGACGTGGACCTGAAGGTCATCGGCTATGTGGATCCGGACGCGACAGTCAATGTCATCCGGGACGGAAAGCTGATTGAGAAGAAGAGCATCGAGGCCCCGGAACGCCTTGTGAATGTCATACGCTGCAAGAATCCGCGCTGCATTACGACCAGTGAGCAGGAGCTTCCGCATGTATTTATCCTGACGGACAGAAAGGCGAAAATCTACCGCTGTCTCTACTGCGAGACCCGTTCGGAGCGCTGATTTTCGGAAAAAGAAGAACTGATGCTTTTCAAATGACCATTTCTTTGATATGATATAGTGTGATTAATCAGGAGGAAACATCAGTCATGTATGATGCAGCGATTATCGGCACAGGACCCGCAGGCATTTCCGCAGCCCTGAATCTGAAGATTCACAACAAGAATTTTATCTGGTTCGGCAGCAAAAAGCTCAGCGAGAAGGTCCAGAAGGCCGAACAGATCATGAACTACCCCGGGTTCTACGCAGCGACCGGCGAAACGCTGCAGGCCGCTTTCCGGGACCAGGTGGAAAAGATGGACATTGAGATCACCGAATCCATGATCAACGAAATCATCAAGTTCGGCGATCACTACGCACTGATGGCCGGTGCGGATTATTACGAGGCGAAGACCGTGATTCTCACGACCGGCGTCTCCGTAAAGGCCACCCTCAAAAACGAAGCCGAATATCTCGGCCGCGGCGTGAGCTACTGCGCGACCTGCGACGGCTCCCTGTACCGCGGAAAAAAAATCGCGGTTCTCTGCAACAATCCGCGCTTCGAGCACGAAGTGCGCTACCTTGCGGAGATCGCCGCGGATGTGCAGTACTTTCCGCAGTATAAGGATCCAGGTGAATTCCCTGAGAATGTCCGCATCCGCCGTGAACGTATCCTTGGCATCGAAGGCGCGATGAAGGTGAACGCGCTGGAGCTGCCTTCTGAAAAGCTTGAAATTGACGGTATCTTTATCCTTCGCGACAGCATCAGTCTCGATTCCCTTCTGAAGGGACTGGCTTCTGAGGATAACCATATTCTTGTCAACCGCCGGATGGAAACCAACCTGCCCGGCGTATATGCAGCCGGAGACTGCACCGGACGCCCCTACCAGTATACAAAGGCAGTCGGAGAGGGCAACGTGGCCGCACACAGCGCGATCGAATACCTCGACGACCACAAATAAGCAGGAGAAACCGGATTTGAACGAATTAAATATATCCAAAGCGATCATTCGCAGACTTCCCCGTTATTACCGGTATCTGGAAGAGCTGAAGAGTGAAGGCGTCGAAAGGATTTCCTCAGGAGAACTCTCTGAGAGGATGCACGTGACGGCTTCACAGATCCGCCAGGATCTGAATCATTTCGGCGGCTTCGGCCAGCAGGGCTACGGATACCGTGTGGGTTATCTTTATCAGGAGATCGGCAAGATCCTGGGACTGGACCGTGTGAACCGTCTGATCCTGATCGGCGCCGGAAGCCTTGGCTCTGCAATTGCCAATTACACCAATTACCGGAACCGCGGCTTCTGTATTGAAGCCCTTTTCGAGAAAGATCCCGAGAAAATCGGGACACGCATTCACGATATTCAGGTATACAACATCGACGAACTGGAGGAATACCTTTCGAAGCACCCGGTGGACATCGCAGTCATCGCCATCCCGAAGCAGGAGGCGGTCAAGGTTGCGAAGAGACTGTCCGATTCGGGAATCCGCGCGATCTGGAATTTCGCGCACACCGATCTGCCCGTGCCGGACTACGTCACTGTTGAAAATGTTCATCTTTCGGAAAGCCTGATGAGCCTTTCCTACAAACTGAAAAGCAGCAAATAAACATTGAAGGAGGGATTCGTTCCCATGTTTCTGATCATTGTCGGTCTCATCGGAGGACTCGGGCTGTTTATCTACGGCATGAATCTGATGAGCCGCGGAATTGAACGTGTCGCCGGCAACAAGCTCCGCGACATTCTGAAGAAGTTCACGAGGAATAAATTTCTCGGGCTGATCGTCGGCACCTTTTTCACGGCGCTGATCCAGAGCTCGAGTGCCGCGACTGTCATGGTTGTCAGCTTCGTCAACTCGGGGCTGATGACCCTTGTGGAGGCCTCCGGCGTCATTCTCGGCGCGAACATCGGTACCACCGTTACCGCAATGCTCGTCGCCTTCCGGCTCGGGGCCATTGCACCGATCTTTGTCTTCCTGGGCGCGATCATGTCGAACTACATCAAGCGCCCGATCGTCAGAAAGAGCGGAGACATTGTGCTCGGCTTCGGCATCCTGTTCCTCGGCATCAGCTCGATGTCCGATGCGATGTCAGCGCTGAAGGAGGTTCCTGCGGTAGCCGGCGTGCTGAAAGGATTTACGAATCCGATCCTCGGACTGCTTCTCGGACTTGCGATCACCTCGATCGTGCAGAGCTCTTCCGTGACTGTTTCCATCCTGGTTGTCATGGCTTCCCAGGGACTCGTGGATCTGCACATCTGCCTCTACGTGATCCTCGGCTGTAATATCGGCGCCTGCACCTCGGCGATGATTTCCGGCCTGAACGGCTCCAAAAACGCAAAGAGAGCGGCGCTGATTCATCTGCTGTTCAACATCTTCGGATCCATCCTTCTGTTCATCCTGATCAGCCTGTTCGGGAATACGATCGAAAGCATTATCATGTCGCTGAGCGGCGGCAATTCCGATGCCGGATCGCTCGGACGGAACATTGCCTGGGCGCATTTCCTGTTCAAGGTCTTCATGGTCATCGTTTTCTATCCGTTTATGAACCTGATCATCAAGCTGACCTATGTGCTGGTGCCGGGCGACGACGAGGAGGACAGCGAGGGCCAGCTCGTGACAAGATTTATCAGCAACGCCTTCCCGAATCCCGCGATTGCCGTGTATCTGGCGGTTCAGGAGATTTACCGGATGGCGCATATGGCTCAGGATAATCTGAACCTCGCGATGAACTGTCTCTACAGCGTCGACGCCGAAAAGGTGCGCGCGGTGGAGGATACCGAGCTGTATATCGATTTCCTGAATGTCAAGATCAGCGATTACCTCGTCAAGATCAACCAGAACACGCTGCCGCTCGCGGACGCCGGACGGATCTCCGGCTATTTCCACGTGATCAGCGATATCGAACGCATCGGCGACTACGCCGACAATATCCGTGAATCGGTCATCCAGATGGCCGAAAACAACATCAGCTTCTCGGACGAAAGCATCGCGGAGCTGAAGGCCATGATGGAAAAAGTCAACCTGATGTTCAACGAAGCGATCGAAATGTTCGGCGAGAAGGAAAATGAAGTCCATATGACCGAGATCCAGCGTCTCGAGGACGAGATCGACGAGATGGAGCAGAAGCTTCTGCAGAACCATATTGAGAGAATGAACAAGGGCGTCTGCACCGCGGAAGCCGGCCTGTATTTCTCCGATGTGGTTTCGGCCCTGGAGCGGGTCGCCGACCACGCAATCAACGTCGGCTTCGCCGTTTCCGAATCCGCAAACAGCGAAAAGCTCGCAAGAATTACCGGAAAGGTGGTTCTGCGCTAAAAACGTGTCATGTCGAGCGGAGGCCGCAAGGCCGGAGTCGATATAGGCGCACAGAAATCTATGATTTCATCTTGCGCCATACCGAGCGAAGCGGGTGGGGACATTCCATACGGCAGTGACAGCCTATCGTCCATTCGAAATACTTCGCATTTCTCATGTCCAGGATGTTCATCCTGCGGAGCAGAATGAACATCCTCAAAAAGGAAAGCCACTCAAATACGTGCACAAGTGCCCGATTTGAGCAGCCTTCCTTTTTTTATGCTTTCCCCTCCGATTCACGATTTTTTCACAGATTAGCACTTGACAAGACCGAGTGCAAGTATTATCATATACGCAGATGTTAGCAAACAGAAAGAGCGAGTGCTAACACCGTTTTGAGAGAAAGGAGTGAACCTTCATGGAACTGGATGAGCGGAAGATGAAGATCCTGCGGTGTATCATCCGTACATACCTCGAAACCGGGGAGCCGGTCGGTTCACGGACGATCTCGAAGGACGCGGAGCTGAATGTGAGTTCCGCAACGATCCGAAACGAGATGGCGGATCTTGAGGAAATGGGCCTGATCATTCAGCCGCATACCTCTGCCGGACGGATTCCGACAGACGCCGGCTATCGGCTGTATGTGGATGAACTGATGGACGAGAAGGAACGGGCGGTCATGGATGTCCGCGATGTCCTCGGACAGCGGATGGACCGCATCGAGCATACGCTTCAGTCGATGGCGAAGTTTCTTGCGAAGAACACCAATTACGCCACGATGATTTCCGGTCCGCGCTTCAACGACAACGAGCTCCGTCTGATCCAGCTGTCACGGCTTGACGCGAGGCACATTGTCGCGGTGATAGTCCTTCAGGGCAATGTGGTGAAGAACCGCGTAATCGAGATCGAAAGCCCGATTTCCGACAACGAGATTCTGAAGCTGAATGTGCTTCTGAACTCCGCGCTTCAGGGCAAGACGCTCGACAACATCACGCTGATGCTGATCCGGCAGCTCAAGGAGCAGGCAGGCGATTACAGTGCGGTCGTCGGTTCGGTGCTCG
>CAMOZF010000168.1 GCA_946630765.1 uncultured Lachnospiraceae bacterium
GCTCCACGTCTGTGGGTAAAACCAGCGATTCGCAGAGAATCCCAACCTTTTCCATCCGCTTTTTCGCATTATTTTCATAGGCAAGATCCGAGCCGTCCGCGCCGAAACGGACAATCAGAAGCTTCGGCGGCGTCTCCAGGCTCTCAGCGATCGTTTTTGCTCTTTCCGTCAGCATTTTCGCGGCATCGGCGCCCTTCAGAAGTTTCATGATCCGATCCTCTCTTCCACCGTCTGCATGGTTTCCCAGTACAGCTTTTCGCCCCGCAGCAGATAGCGTTCACATTTATCCTGAAGCTGGGCTTTTCTGCTCAAATCCTTCATCGACTTCAGATTGATCCGCACATTCATCGAGGCTCCGATCAGCGCGGTCTGCAGATAGGATGCTGCGACGCCAGCGTCGGAAACGGCCAGCTTCGAGCCGATTCCGGCCAGCTTTTTCAGCGTTTCAAAGGCGCCGAGCGCAGTTTCCATAATCGAAAGCGGCACAATCGCCGCGTCAAAAAGCGCCTGCTCCATCACCTGGTCGCGAAGAAGCTTCTCGCTTTCGGTGCTCCTTTTCATACCGTACGCCCGGCTCAGAGGCAGGAAAACCTCTTCATCCTTGTCGGCCAGTCTCAGAAACACCTCCCGAAGCGTCGAAAGGTGCGCACTGCAGTCCTGCACTTCAGGTTCCACATCTTTGTAGGTCTTTTTCCCGATCGTAAGAGACGCGACCATCATCCCAAGGGAGACGCCGAATGCGCCCGCAAGCGCGGATGCGCCGCCGCCGCCGGGAACCGGGCTCTTACTGCCGAGTTCATCAAGATATTCTTCAATAATCTGATCTTTTGTCATGAAATGCCGCTTTCTTTTCGCTTTTTTCTGTCCCGCAGGGTTCGAAGCGGCCGGTAAATATAGACCGCCATGAGCGCCGTCATTGCAAAATAGAACCAGCTCGTCGGATTGCTGAACCAGGTTGTGAAGAATGACAGCAGCATGTAGTAGGCAAACTGCACATAGAACAGCACGCCGGAAACGCTTTTTTTACTGTACGCGAGTTCCGTAATCCAGGCGCTCAGTGCACCGAGGACCGCGCCGAAGCCGAGCGCGCCGAAAAGGCCAAAATCGCCATAGGCGTCATAGAGGATCGAGGTTGTCGTCAGCTCTTCGATCGTCCGATAGATCTCGGTCGCAAGGAAGTCACTGATGCCCGGCAGGAATTTCACACCGGAAAGAGCGAAGAACGGATACAGCTGCCGTTTCCCGAAGGAGAAGGCCTGCAGATTTTCCACGAGAACATTCAGATTCTCGTAGTTGTTGACGATGTAGATATACGGATATTGAATCATCATCGGCGTGTCTTCTTTTTTGAAGCTGAAGATGCCCTGCAGATATCCGTCCGGATAGTCCTTGAGCCGCATCAGAAAAACAAAGAGCACAACGATCAGGATCCCGAAGATCACCGTTCCGAAGAACAGCTTCTTTTTGGATATTTTCTCCTGAAGAATAAAGAACGCAAAAACCGGAACGGTCAGCGTAAACAACATCTGCATCTTCGAAAGAACGAGAAGCGGAATCAGTAGCGCAACCGCAAAGCAGAACAGAAGGACAAACTTCTCCGGAAGGGAGGACTTGCCAAGAAACAGGAAGTACACGGCAAGCGGCCCCGTCAGGACCGGCAGCACCGTAAAATAACCGATGCCGCTCAGATGGAAAACCGAATACTGCTCATACTTCCACACGGCAAAGATCGGGATCTGGAAATCAAAGGCGATACATTCCGCAAGAAACGCAAGAAGCGCAAGAACGGTAATGATCACGATCACGCGGAAGATTCGCTTTCTGAATAGGGGATCTTCCCGGCGCATGCCGGAAGGAGACGCCTTCACTGCCTTTTCTTTCCGGTACTTTCCGTAAAGATAGCCCGTCAGATCATAGGCGGCGGTAAACATCAGAAAGAAGCCGCCGCAGACGATCCACATCATCGCGCCCCAGGGCTTCTGCAGATGCGAAAGCTTCAGCGCCGAAAGACCGATTCCGAAAAACCAGGAAAGCGACAGAAGAAGCCGAAGATCGATAATATTCTTGTTCTCCAGATAAACCGAGCTGCACTCCGCAAGAATCAGAAGGAAAAATAACGACATGGAAAGAATTCCGCCAGCTGCGCCCTGACATAGCGCGGCTGCCAGAAATAAAAGAATCCCCACAGGGTATCTCAGAATGTAAACCAGTTTTTTCAATAACACCTCACAATCAGATTGCTCTGTCCACAGAAGAAAATGACAGGACCCCGGAAACTACTCCGGGGTCCTGATCATTAACGATTGGGTTTCTTCAGGAAATCCGGAATCTTAATGGTCTGCTCATCTCTTCTCGGGCGCTGCTGTGTATAGGAACTGAAGTCGGGAAGCTTGATCCCGTCATCTGCCGGCTCTTCCGCAGCCGCCGGTTTCGGACGCTGTCCGCCCAGAAGGTTCGGGAAGGAGATCGTCTTGGTTTCTTTCTTTTCCACAGGCGCAGCCGCCTTTCCGCCGTCCTTCACGCCGGTCGCAATGACCGTGATGGTCACTTCGTCGGCAGAGGTCTCGCGGTAAGCGGTACCAAAGATAATATTCGCATTCGGATCGGCCATTTCACGCACATATTCCACCGCGTCATTGGCCTCGATCAGGCTGACATCACCGGAAATATTGACAAGCACATGGCTCGCACCGTCAATCGTGGTCTCCAGAAGCGGGCTCGAAATCGCAATCCGCATCGCTTCCTGGCACTTGTCATCGCCGGTCGCAGTACCGATACCGATGTGCGCGAGACCCTTGTCGCGCATGACAGTCTGAACATCGGCAAAGTCCATATTGATCTCGCCGGGCTCATTGATCAGGTCAGTAATGCCGCGCACTGCCTGCTGAAGGACTTCATCCGCCATCTTCAGCGCTTCAGGCATACTGGTTCTGCGGTCTACAATCTGCAGAAGCTTGTCATTGGGGATCACAATCAGCGTATCCACAACTTCTTTCAGTTTCTGTATACCTTCTTCCGCGTTATTTGCGCGGGCCTTGCCTTCAAATGTAAAGGGACGGGTCACAACGCCGACGGTGAGAATGCCCAGATCGCGGGAAAGCTTTGCCACAACAGGCGCCGCACCGGTTCCGGTTCCGCCGCCCATGCCGCAGGTAATGAAAACCATATCTGCGCCCTTGATCAGTCTTTCAAGATCTTCGGAGCTCTCTTCCGCTGCCTTTTCGCCTACGGAAGGATTGCCGCCTGCACCAAGCCCCTTGGTCAGCTTTTCGCCGATCTGAAGCACGGTGGCAGCCTTACACAGAAGAAGCGCCTGCTTATCGGAATTCACGCCGACAAACTCCACACCGTTCAGATTTTCTTCAACCATGCGGTTTACAGCATTGTTTCCTGCACCGCCTACACCGACTACAACGATCCTTGCACCGCTCGTAACGTCATCCATTTTTATCTCTAACAAGGTTCCATCCTCCTTTACAAAAGCCCTGTGAGGCAACCCTCAAAGAAGCGTTTCAGGCTTTCATCCCCCTACTTAAAACGCATAATAGAAATATACACGATAAAGGGGTCAAAAGTCAATACATCTGACAACTTTCTTTTTATATTTTTTTATCTGACCTCCGGCTGACCCCTTACGGATCGACCTCAAATGTGAAGCGTTCCTCGGCCTCCGATCCGTCATAATTTTCCAGATGCAGGGTTCCTCTGAGGCCTTCAAACTGCGGGACCTGGCTTTTCAGAACAATCACTTTTTCCTTCAGATAAACATCCTTTCCGAGATTGACATTCACCAGTCCGAAGCGCAGATAAAACTGTCCGTTTTTTATAAATATTTCGTCGCTTTCCACCTCATATTCCCTGAGAATCCGAAGCACTCTGACAAGCGCCTCGAAGGTCGCGGGCTGATCGGTTTCCGGCTGAAGAAGCGGCATGTCCTTCATCGCATGAATCCCGGAAATATGCGGGATATGCGCCGGAGTTTCCATGGTTTTCACAAGCTCTGCGCCGTCCTCCGTCAGGATCAGGACGCCGTCTTCATCCGAGACCGAAATGGTAAAAAGCGGATCCTTCTCGCCGACCGTGAGCACACATTCCGTGAGTCCTGTCACCGTCACTTTCGAAGAAGTAAAGGCGGGGGGATTTGTTCTTCCGAGGTAGTTTCTGATGATCAGTCTGGACAGAATCCGCGACTTTTCATCCGGAAAATACCATTCGAGAATCGGCTCCGCCTCCGTCAGCCGGTTGCCTTCGATTCGGATCGTTTTCACATTCGACAGAGAGGTAATGATCAGAACTGCCGCCGCTGCGCAGATCACCAGCATGAAAAGAATCAGCGCAATATCCCCGACGAGTGTCCCGGTGCTTTTTTCTTTTTTGCGCGTGCCGCCGTGCGATCCCGGTCTTTTTTTGCTGTCTGCTTTTCCTCTTTCCGCTTGTTCAAACGCCGCTTCGCCGCCGATCTCTTCCGACTCGAGCTCCTGCTCTTCCTTTTCGGCGCGGCGTCTGAACAGCTCGGAAAAGCTGACGACATTTCCGGGTTCTCCGCTGTTTCTTCTTTTGTCTCTCTTCCCGTCCTCTGCCATGATTTATTCCAGATGATTTACAAGATCCTTAAAAATATCTCCGCGCTGTTCGTAATTATCAAACATGCCCCAGCTTGCGCAGGCCGGCGACAGAAGCACCGACTCGCCGGGCTTTGCCTCGGCGGCCGCAGTCTGTACGGCTTCCTCCATGTTCTCCACAAAACGTACGGCACTGAATCCGTGTTTTTTTGCACAATCGGCGATCTTCTCTCGCGTCTGTCCCATCAGTAGAAGAAGCCGCACCTTGTCGCCGAACTCCTCAATCCACTCGTCGTATTCGGAACCCTTGTCATATCCGCCGCCGATGAGTATGGTCGAGCCTGCCATCGCGCGAATGCCCTGAATCGCCGCGTCGGGATTGGTGCCCTTGGAATCGTTATAGTAGCG
>CAMOZF010000169.1 GCA_946630765.1 uncultured Lachnospiraceae bacterium
CGAACGGCACCCCGGGACAAGACGGATGTGAAGGTGAAGAGGAAAGACGGCGGGTGCGCACAAAAAGAAGTAGAAGGTAGAAGGTAGAAGGTAGAAGATGGCAGGCATGAAGGAAAGAGACGGAAACAGTGGGGGCCCGCATAAGCTCCCGCTTCTCCTTATTATTGCAGCGGGCGCTGTGCTTACCGCCCTGCGGATCTATATCGGATGCAGGATCCCGATGATCCTGAAAGGAGATTACGCGGCGGATGACGTGCTCATGATGCGTTACGCGGACAGCCTGCTGAAAGGGGAATGGCTCGGAGCCTTCCGCGGCGCGACGCTGACCAAGGTGGCAGGCTATTCTGTCTATGCGGCAATACTCTCAAAATTGAACATTCCGCATACGGTCGGGAGTACGGTCCTTTTCTGCTTCTGTCTGTTTCTCTTCTGCACGGCTTTCTACAAGCTGTATCCGAATATCCGTGTGATCTTCGCAATGTATATATTTATACTGTTCACACCGATCATGCTCAACACGGATTCGATCCAGAAAACGTACCGTGTAGGGTTCCTTGTGATGATGACATTCCTTTTGATCGCCTCCGTTACAGGACTTTTCGGCACGATTCTCCGAAAGCAGCATTTGCTTCGGACGCTGTTCTGGTCTCTTATGTCCGCTGTTTCTCTCGTGTGGTTCTGGTTCACGAAGGAGGATGGGATCTGGCTCATGCCATTCGTCGTATGCGGGCTTTTGATTTCTCTCCTTGTACTGTTTTTCGGAGATCAAGAAGGGGGAACGGAGAGCAGGGTCAATTCAGGCGGCACAGACGGCTCCGGCAGCGCAGATTTTTCAGGCGGCACAGGGGCTGCAGGCACCGCCGGCAGGGCACGGAAAGCGGTCTGTGTGGCTGCGATTATGTTCCCGCTGGTCTGCCTGGGCATATCTTCCTATGCCGTCCGGGCTGTCAACCGGCACTATTACGGTGAATTTGCCGTGACAGACAGGAATGACACCTACTACAGCAAGGTGATCAGTGATCTGTATCACATCGATGACGGAGAACAGCCTCTGATCATCTGGCTCCGAAGGTCCGGGCTCGAAAAGGCGTTTGAAGTCAGCCCGACTCTCGCGGAGGCCAAATTTTATATTGATTATATGTATCTGGGCTCCTGGGCGGTCGGCGAAGACGGGGAGATGCACGGCGACAATATTTACTGGGCCCTCAGGGAGGCCTTCGAATTCAACGGCCTCTATAAAAAGGGCGGTGCCGCCGTAAATGAGCATTATAAGAAGATTCATGAGGAGCTTACGGCGGCATTTGAGAACGGGACTCTGCCGAAGGATACGGAGTCCATTTATATCTCCTCCGGCGGAAGAGGGATGACACGGAAGGAAATCGCTGAATATTTCCCGGGCGGCATGCGGCGGATCCTGTCGAGGATGCTTCACTATTCCAATAACGTCACGGAGGCGGCACCTTCCACCGGTCCGGAGGAAAATATTCAGATGATGGCGGACATCGTGAAGAGCCCGTATGTTTTTTCTGACGGGTCAAATGCCGGCGAATTTGCCCTTCCGATCGCACTGGCTGAGAAGGTGACAGCCGTTTACGCAGCGGTCGGAGTGCCTCTGACGGGGGCGGCATTTGCAGGATTCCTCCTGTTCGGGCTGGGCATGCTGATCGGTCTTTTCAGAAAAAATTTCGACCGGGTGCCGATTATGCTCGTGTCGGTGGGGGCGGGGAGCTGTGCACTTGTATATACATTTGGTATTCTATGGTTCTGCGCCTGGAACTCGCTTGACCTCGCGTACGAGTATCTGGGGCCGGTGATTCTGATCATGAATGTATTGCAGATTCTGGGCATATCGTTCCTTGTGTGCGAAATCCGGAATCTGATGCGATTTGCAGTAAAAAAAGTGAAAGAAGGAGACGTACATGATGAAAAGAAAAGCAAACTTTTTAACGGTGGCTCTGACGATCCTGACACTGAGTCTTAGTGCATGCGGGGGTTCAGCTCGGGGAAGCTCGTCCTCAGGGGGAGGGAGCTCATCCCAAGGCGCAGGCAGTCAGACGGCGCAGGCCGAAACGTATACAGACAATAATGCGCCGCAGACCAATTTCAGCGGAGAGCCCAGACCGTCGGATATGACGGCTTCCAATGACCTCGCGCCGTATATCCGCAAATCTCTTGGGGACATCCTGAAGGCGTTTCCGGAGTTCACACAGCTGGAGGGCGGAGAGGAACACCCTGCTTATGGGAATGATTCGCTGTGGTTCGCGTTCGTAATGAGAAACGGGGAGTTCGTATGTGACTATATTAAGGTACGCGGGGAGAATACGCCGTACTCAATTTACGGGATCTATCCCATAAGGCCGTCCGGAGATAACGGGTGGAGTGACCTGATGGATGAGATGATGGCGAAGGGATTTGATGAGGGCGGAAGCGGGGAGCTTCTTGACGCGGAGAACAATTGCCTTTTTATCGGCGGTCTGTTCGATGATGACCTTCCCTATGTGAGTCTTTACGCCTACGATTTATAATAACGGGGAGACTTTCATAAAACGACCGGGGAGAACGGCAATTCGCTCATAAGAGGAAACAATTGGGATAAGGGGGGTAGCAAACGAATATGAAGATAAAAAGAATCCTGCTCAGCCTGTTGATCTGTACGGCACTGACAGCCGCTTCTGTAAGTTTGGCAGAGGCTGCGCCGGAAGCATACGGAGCGTCGGGGAGCGCATCGAAGACGGAAGAGCTGACAGGCCTTGCGGCAGGAACCGTTGAAAGTGACGGCACGGCTGATATGGACGAGAGCGATGCGGATTCCGACATGAACGACGGACCGGATGAAATTGCCGGGGAGATCTCTGATCACGGGGCGGACGCCGCGCCGGGTGAGAGCGATACGGATCTCTCCGGCCTCGATGAGGATGACGGCCTGGATGAGATCGTTGAAGATCTGTCGGAAAGTGAGGGCCCTGACTTAAGCGATGCACAGGAAGGATCAGCCGGGGACGGGAGCGATGCAGGGGAGATCTCTGGCCTGGATAGCTCTGCGGAGAGCGGAGATGCCGGCAGTACAGAGTCTCTTCCGGAGACCGTTCCGTCAGACGAATCGCTCACATCAGCAGCCGGGGAGGAAGTCGCGCCTGCCGAGACAGTTGTCGGCGAAACAATTCGCCGGGACATAGAGGAAGGTCTGTATGTCCTTGTTCCGAAACTCAGCACATCCGTCTGCGTAGGGATCAACAATAATTCGAAGGGAAACGGCGCGAATGTTCAGCTGGTGAAAAACAACGGCGGATTTTCCCAGGCCTTCTATGTGAAGCGGGTGAACGGGACGTCAAGATACAGACTGGTGAACTATCACAGCGGAAAAGCGCTCGAAGTAAAAGGCGATTCGCATGCATCCGGCACGAATGTGATCCAGAATGGGCTGAGCGGAGCACTCAGTCAGCAGTGGATCTTTGCCGACAGTGCCCCCGGATATCTTCAGATCCGGGCATGCGGAAAGAAAACGGTGCTGGCGCTGTCCGGCGGGAAAGCTGCCGCTGGGACCAATGTTCAGGCAGACGCAGCCGGCAGCAGTGACGGGCAGAAGTGGAAGCTGGTACCGGCCAAGGGAAAGGTGGCTGCGGAAGCCCTTCTTAAAGACGCAAAATTCAAAAAGGGCTATTACAGGATCGAAACATCGGGAAGCGAGTCACTGAGCATCGATGTTGTTCATAACAGCAAAGCCGCTAACGCCAATATACGCGTTTTCAGATGGCTGAACAGCGGCGCGCAGATTTTCAGGATCGTACCTCTCGGAGACGGTACCTACACGATCAATGGATATAATTCCGGCAAATATTTTGACTGTGCCGACGCGAAGCATGGCAGCAATATCTATCAGGCTGCCGCCTGGAGCGGAGAGACGCAGAGATGGTACATCCTGGAAGATTCCTCGACGGGCGAATATGTCATTCGCAATAAGCTGGCTTCCCATGTGGTCGTGACGGCCGAGGGGATGACGGCGGGGGCAAATGTAGGCCAGAGGGCATTTGCCGAAACAGAGGATCAGTACTGGAAAATTTCGAAAATTGCCGGAAGCAGTATTCATGTCGAGCCGAAAGACGGAGTCTACGAATTCCGGTCGGGACTCGACAGCAATATGTGTCTTGATGTCGCAGGGGCAAGCAGCTCCAACAATGCGAATATTCAGCTGTATCAGGCAAATGGCTCCGACGCGCAGCGCTTCGCCATCACCTGTGAGGGATACGGCGTCTATAAGGTCGTGAATATGAATTCCCTGAAAGCCCTGCATCTGACCGGCAACAAAAATGTCGACGGCACGAATGTCGTTCAGTATAAGAATTTTAATACCGGCGCGCAGAAGTGGAAAATCAGCTGGAACGGCAGGATCGGGGGATACCAGGTCACATCTTACGGGAAATCGCTGGTACTTGATGTGAAAGACGGCAATACCGGGAACGGAACGAATGTCCGGGTCAAAACGGCCGGTAATTCTACCGCGCAGAAATGGGTACTGAATAAAGTGGACAGTTATAACGGGTCCTGGCATATGAAAGTAATGTGCAGCGGTACGGCCTGTACGTTCAAAGTCTATCAGGTGGTCAACGGCGTTCTTCGGGAGAAGCTTTCAACATCCGGTTTTATAGGACGGAACGGGTCCGGTAAGACGGTCGAAGGAGACGGCAAGACACCTCTCGGCACATTTACGGTCGGTAAGGCGTACGGAATCGCGGATGACCCGGGCAGCATCATTCCGTATACGAAGGTGACGAATTCGATGTACTGGTGCGGCCGGTCCGACAGCCCGTATTACAATACCCTGATTGACGCATCGAAATCGGGTCCCGGTGACGAGCACCTGATCGAGTACACCGAGGCTTACCAGTATCTTCTGGATATTGGGTACAATACTGCCTGTACGCCGAGACGGGGATCCGCGATTTTCCTGCATTGCAGCAGGAATCAGCC
>CAMOZF010000170.1 GCA_946630765.1 uncultured Lachnospiraceae bacterium
ACTCCAGTGCATCGCTGCCGGATGGGATCCTTCGACTCCGGCTTTCAGCCTCCGCTCAGGATGACACGTCTTTCCTGCTGCTTTTCATGGGCCAATCCCTCGAGCCGTCCGTTGAGAGATTTCGCTCCCTGTACATTTGCCTCGAGCCGAGGGTAATGGGGTGTCTGCTGAAGTGACTTCGAAGCGTCACTGAAGCAGACACCCCATCTCGCAGGCGAGTTCCGTGATTCGCAGGCGAGTTCCGCAACCCGCAGGCGAGTTTCGCGTACATGTCGGATTCCTTTGAGTTTTCAATCGGATTTCTGGGAGAAAGATTTCTGCCTCTCTGGTACAATGAGTGCACAATCAGAAAGAAACCGCGCGAAAGGAAAATCACGCGGCGATCTGAAAAAAGAGGAGGAAATCTTTATGATGAAGAAAATTGCGGCACTTCTTCTGGCGTCATGCATGATTCTTGCGCTTCTTGCAGGATGCAGCAGCGCGAAGAGTGAGGAGACCACAACAGCAGCTCCTGAAACCACGACGGAAGCCGCTGCGGAAGAAACTGAAACGGAAACCGAAACGGAAGCGGCAGCAGATCTGTCGCCGCTGGAGATGCTGACGAAGGGCGTCTACGGCTATACCTATAATGTCGGCTTTGACAATACCAACTTTTTCCACTTCTATGATGAGCAGCCGGTATTCGGCAAGATCTGGTATGCAGGCTTTGTCGTCAACCAGATCACCTTCTACGGCACCTATGACGTGAAGGAAGAGCCCTTTGACTGGGAATGCTGGGACGGCCGTGCGGCTGAAGAAAATGCGGAAGATAAGAAGTCCGGCACTGCGCCTTACACGATTTATTTCTACGACATGGACGGAAATGAACTCGACAAGTGCGGCTTTGACGGCGAAAATCTCTATCATACGATGGAGAACATTACCTTCCAGGGCTCCGGCAACCAGATTTATAAATATGTCAGCTTTGATTCTGAGGACTATGCGAGTTTTTATTCGGGTGAAGCCGGACAGAAATTCGTCGATCTTGTGGCGGTTGACGAGAAAACCTCGACCCTGCAGCTGTTCCATACCGGACGCTACAGCGACCTTGTGAACTATGAAATCGAAGGCAGCTGGGTGGCAGCGGAAGACGGCGATGCCATCGTCTATACACTGACCCCGGATGATGAAACCGAGAGCGTGGTTGTACTGACGGTCAATGCAGACGGCACTGCGACTTACGCGCCGGACGGCGGCGAGGAAATCGCGATGAAGTCTCTGTCGGAAGCGGCGGTTGTTTATAACTTTGTCGGCGAAGGCCCGGAAGTCTCCGACGGCGTGACAGCGGCGCTGACGCTTTCCATTCTCGACGACGGCACGGCAAAACTCGACGCGGATGCTTTCGGTAATGTACTGACGATCGACCAGGGCACCTGGGAGCGGGTCAATGACTATACCTTCAAGGTAAAGATGGATCTGGCGGGCGAAGTGGAGTCTGAGCTTGTTGACAGCACCCCGACCTTCAATATCACGGAAACCGGCTCTCAGCTTGGTGATTTCGACGCTTCTCTTGCAATTGACCTGAGCGCTTCCGAGGAAGTATCCGAAGTATTCAGCTTTGCCGGTGAAGGCCCCGAAGTTTCCGAAGGAACCAAGGCCAATATCGTTCTGACGATCTACAACGACGGTTCGGCAAAGGTTACCGCTGATGCTTTCGGTCAGATGATCGACCTGGATCAGGGCACCTGGGAGCAGGTCAATGAATACACCTTCAAGGCGATCCTTGACAACGCGGGCGAAGTCGAGTCTGAACTGATCGACAGCACCCCGAGCTTCAACATCTCCATCCCCGGCACACAGATCGGCGACGTGGAGAGCACACTTGCCATTGTCCTTCCTGAGGAAGGCGGCGAGGAAGCAGCAGAATAAGTAAGGATTTCAATAATAACCATGGAACCGGGCCTGACAGCCTGACAGGCTGTCAGGCCCGAATTCTATGAAGAGACCATGATCAGGGAGAAGAAAAATGGCAGGATGGAACGAGACGCGGTGGCTGAAGCTTCCGGAAGAGGAGATTCGTGAGAAAGGAATATACGCAGGAGACCTCGGGGGACGCTTTGCCTATTTTCGCTGCGAGGCGGCGCTTCCGAAGGGCTGCAGCCTTCATGCGCTGATTACGGCAAATTCGCGCTACCGGCTTTTCGTCAACGGGCAGGCGGTGCTTTCGGGCCCCTGCAAGGGCGACCTTCACCGGCAGTATTATGAGGAGGTCGCGCTTGACGAATACCTGATCGAGGGCAAAAATGTTTTCGCCGCGCAGGTCCTCTATAACGATCCCTATATTGCCGAGGAACAGACCGACGAGAGGGCGGCGATTTACGGCGTAATCAGCCCGACGGCGGGACACCGTTTCGCCTTTTCCGGAAAATGCCTGGACGAATCCGGACAGACGGTCGCCGACCTTTCGACCGGAAGTGCTGTGTGGCGGGTGTATCTGGAAAACAGTTTTTATCTGAAATCCACGGAAATCACCCAGTACCTGGGTGCGGTGATTGAGGAGATCGATTTTAATGAAGCACCCGTGCACTGGAAAGAGGCTTCCGAGGATGTGTCATCCTGGAGGATCGCAGAACCGGCGGCCTATGTGGACCTTCCGGGACCGCTGTCTGTTGCCGGCGTCCGGGGGCATTTCAGGATCAGAAAGCGTGAGATCCCGCTCCTCTACGAAAGAGAAGAGCAGTTTGATCGGGCCTTTGTCCTGAAAGAAGGAAAAAGCGGAAGAGAAAAGGGGCCCTGCGGGCAGGAGATCCGTGTGAAGCCCGGCGAAACGGTCACGCTGATATTTGACTCCGGGGTGATCAAAAACGGCTATCCGAAATATAGCTTCTCCGGGGGAAAAGGGGCAGAGATTCAGTTCACGTATTTTGAGAAATTCGGCGGCCCGGGGTCAGACTTTCGGCGCGACGACTGGGAACATGGGGAGATCATCGGACTGACCGACCGGATCATTCTTCCGGGAGGATCGACGGTCTATGAACCCTTCTGGTACCGGTGCTTCCGCTTTGTGCGGGTGTGCATCAGCTGCCGGGAGGAGGCACTCGCGATGCAGGCGCCGTCATTTCGGAAGACCGGCTATCCGCTTTCCCCGACCAGAAGCTATGCCGGGCAGGATCCGAAGCTTCAGGCGCTGTATGAGATCTCGCTTCGGACGCTCGAAAACTGCATGATGGAAACCTATATGGACTGCCCGTACTATGAACAGCTGCAGTTTGCAATGGATACGCGGCTTGAGGCGCTCTATACCTACGCGGTCGGCGGGGACACGCGGCTCGCGAAAAAGGCGCTTCTCGATTTCCACTACGGAATGCTTCCGGAGGGCCTGACGCCCGGCAAATACCCTTCCGCGTACCTGCAGGTCCTTTCCACCTTTTCTCTGCATTACATCTACATGATGGCGGAATATCTGGAGGAGACGAAGGATCTTGCGCTGATCCGGGAAATCGCCTGCGACGCGGACCGGATTCTGGATTACTATGACCGGAAGATTGGCGCGTACGGGCTGGTCGGAAGGCTCACGCCCTGGGAATTCGTGGACTGGCAGGAGGACTGGGCAGTGCTTGCCGGAACGCCGCGGGCGCTTCTTTACGGGCCCTCGACCATTATCAATCTGATGTTTCTCTATGCGCTTTTAGACGCGGAGAAGCTGATGAATGCGCTCGGAAGGACGGGGCTCGCGTCGGAATACCGGACGCGCAGGGAAAAACTGTGCGCACGGATCATGGAATGCTGCTACGACGCCGAAAAAGGCCTCTTCCGGGAAGGCCCGGCCTTTCGGCAGTATACGTGCCATGCACAGGCCTGGGCGGTTTTATGCGGCCTTTTTGAGGGCGAGGAGGCAAAAGCACTTCTTCGGCGTGCGCGAGCGGATGAATCGGTTCTGAAATGCAGCTTCTCGACCGCCTTCGAATGGTTCCGCGCCCTTGAACTTACCGGCATGAAGGCAGAGATCATGGAAGAACTTTCCGACTGGACTGCGCTTCTTGATCTGCACTGCAGCTGCTGTCCGGAGACGCCGAAGGGCGCGCGTTCGGACTGTCATGCCTGGTCTGCCCTTCCCTTATATGTCCTTTCGAAGGCATGAAATTGGAAAACGGCTCATAAACACCTGAGATTTATGATAAAAACCTGACAGTTCGTATTGATTTTTGATGGCGAAAACGATAGGATTTCTGTAGAATTCAATTATAAGGAATATCTTACACAGGAGGTAACAATGGCGAGAGATATTAAAAAGCTGGTTTCGGAAATGACGCTTGAGGAGAAGGCTTCCCTTCTCGGCGGCGACGATTTCTGGCACACGAAGGCGGTGGAGCGCCTGGGCATCAAGCGCTATATGATGTCGGACGGCCCTCACGGCCTCAGAAAACAGGATGACAAGGCAGATCATCTGGGCATCAACGAGTCGATCAAGGCCGTCTGCTTCCCGGCAGCCTGCGCGACGACGTCGTCATTTGACCGGGAGCTGATCCATTATATGGGCGATGTGATCGGCAAAGAATGTCAGGCCGAGGACCTGTCAATCGTTCTCGGGCCGGCGGTCTGCATCAAGAGAAGTCCGCTCTGCGGCCGGAACTTCGAGTATATGTCCGAGGATCCGTATCTTGCGGGCGAGATGGCGGCGGCCTACATCAATGGCGTGCAGAAGCACCATATCGGTACGTCCATCAAGCATTACGCGGCGAACAATCAGGAAACCGCCCGGATGAGTGTGAGCGCGGAGGTCTCCGAGCGTGCGCTTCGGGAGATCTACCTTCCGGCCTTTGAAACCGCGGTGAAGAAGGCGCAGCCGAAGACGGTCATGTGCTCCTACAATAAGATCAACGGCGTATACGCC
>CAMOZF010000171.1 GCA_946630765.1 uncultured Lachnospiraceae bacterium
TAGTCTTCGAGCACCGTCACAATGCCTTTTGTCACATTCTCTTCAATCGTCTGGTAGCGCACGCCGTGCACGGCCGCCTGGAAAAAGACCGCGAGCATGTTCCGGATGCCTTCCCCCTCCAGCTGATAGAAATACCGCTGGTTGTCGTCGGCATGCTCATGCCGGATCTCGAAAAAGTCCGTCTTCCACCAGGGTGCCGGAACATAGGCATAGCCGTCGGTGCCGGAAACAATCAATTCGCCCTCGGTTTTTACACCCTTTCCGACCTTCACCGAGGCGACAGCGCCCGGATATTCGAGGTCGATGCGGCTGAAAAGATCGAAATGCTCATCCGAGGGGTGCATCCTCGAATGCACGAGCTTCCCGGTATATTCGGTGCCAAGAAGCTGGAACACCGGAAGAAGTCCCGTCGGACCCCAGTCGGTAATACTGTTCCAGTGCGAAAGAAGCGCCTCCTTTGAAAGCCCCGAAAGCTCCTGAAGGCTTGTACAGGAAGCCTCCACCGAGACAATGTCGCCGATCTTTCCGCTTTTCAGCAGGAGGATCAGCCGCCGGTAGGCCGTCGAAAAGGCCGTTTTCAGCGCTTCCATCAGGATCAGCCCCTGCTGTCCGGCGAAAGCCGTCAAAGCCTCGCAATCGGCCTTTTTCAGCGCGAGAGGCGTCTCGCAGAGCACGTGTTTGCCTTCCTCCAGCGCTTTTCTTATCAGTTCGACATGTTTTTCCGGGCGCGCATAGATATAGACCGCGTCCGAATCCTGAAGAAGCTGCTCATAACCGCCTTCATCGGCGCAGTGACCGCTGATCACAAGGCCGTTCACAAAGCCCGCTTCTCTTTTCACCTTGTCGACATTACTGGAGGTTCCGACAAGGCCGAGCCGCAGCTTCTCCATCGAGCGGATCGAGCTGGAGCTCACGCCCTCCGTGCGGTCCAGATACACGACCTCACAATAGGCGCTCAGATAGTCGAATTTTCCGAGCCAGTCTGAGCCGATCGCGAAGACGTCCACATTGTAGCGGCGGATATCGTCGATTTTCTGACCTTCATACTCCTCGACAATGATCTCGTCCGCGATGCCGAGCGCCTTGATCGCCTCCATGCGTTCGGAAAGCGTTTTCTGAACATTGATTTTTCCCCGGGCTTTGTCGAAATCCTCCGAGGTCACGCCGACAATCAGCCAGTCTCCGAGCGCCTTCGCGCGCTCAAGAAGCCGGATGTGACCGTAATGCAGAAGATCAAAGGTCCCGTAGGTAATGACTTTTTTCATAAGAGAGCTCCCCGCCAGTCAGTCCCGGCCGTCTGTTCGTAAGAAAGCGTCAAGGAAGATCTTCATCGCTTTCTTCGACCCGACAGACACGCGGATATAGGAAGAAAGCAGCGGATTTTTATAGCCGTGCACGAGAAGCTTCTCCTCTTCCTCCAGTCTCCTGACGACCGAAGACGCGTCGTCCTTCGGGCGGACAAAGATAAAGTTTCCGCGGCAGTCCCGCGTCTCATAGCCGCGGCTGTTCAGCTCCGAAAGGATCCAGTCCTTCCCCTCCTGCTCGATCGCCTGTAGCTTTTCGACCATCTCCGGATGATCGATGATGCGCTCCGCAAAAAGAAGCGCCGCCGCGTTCGCGTCAAAGGACAGCCGGCCGTTTTTCACATAATGGATCAGCTGCGGATGTCCGATCACGACGCCAAGCCGCAGGGCCGCCAGCGAAAACAGCTTGGAAAATGTCCGGAGAACCAGCACATTTTCCTCCTGTACCGCGTATTTCAGGAAGGTGTTCGGATAGAAATAGTGGTAGGCTTCGTCGATGACAACAACCGCCCCGACCTCCCGGGTCTTTCGGATCACCTTTTCCAGTTCCTCTTCGGTATAGACATTTCCGACCGGGTTATTGGGGTTCAGAAGCACGACAACGCGAGTATTCTCCCCGATTGCCGCGAGAATATCATCAATATCGATTGTCAGATCCTCGTGATACGGCACCGGCACATGATGCAGGCCCAGAAGGCTGCAGTTGACCCAGTACATCTCGAAGGAAGGCGTCACGGTGACAACGTCCTTCCCGGGCTCGCCGAAGGTCTCGAGAATATAGCGGATCGCCATATCGGAGCCGTTGGTCGTCACGATATTTTCCGGCGCGACATGAAGAAAATCCGCATATTTCCTGACGAAACGGTCCGGCTCCGGGTAAATCGACAGAAATTCCGGCGTGATTTCCCGAAGCACCGAATCCACAAATTCCTTCGGCAGGCCTTCCGGATTCTCGTTCATATCGTAGCGCAGATATCCGTATCTGCCCTGCATCGGAAAAATGCGCTCCGTGTTCTTGATATGTTCATTTACATAATAGTTCATAATTGCTCCCGCTTATCTACGGATTCTGCTGAATGCGTAAGACATGAAGATCAGAACAGCCGCCACGACAGAACAGCCGCCGATATAGATCCACATTCCGATCCGTTTCGGCCTGTTCGCTGCCCGGGGATCCTCTTCCTCCGAGGAAGGCTGCGTATCCGTAATCTCCTCTGCCGTATCAGATTCCGTCACCTGCACGATGCTTTCAGTGCTTTCCGGCGCTTCAGAAGTCTCCTCAACGACTTCGGACGCGCTTTCGCTCTGTGTCTCGGTCTGCTGTGCTTCCGCCTCGGAAAGGGAAATGCTCTCACTCTCGCTTGCGGCAGCAGCTTCCGCGGCTCTTCTCTCAAGAATCGACGCTTCGGAAACATAGTGCGCATAGGTTTCGGGCGCGCTCTCGTCCATCCGGCGGATCAATTCGCTGATTACCCTGGAGAAGCCTGTCAGATGCTCCTGGATTCGTCCCGGAACCAAGCCTTCGAGGACATCCAGATCATCATATTTCGTGTGAATAATGCGTCCGTTCGTATCCTCAAAACAGGGAAGCACAGAATTATAGTTGTAAGGCTTCTCAGGATTTCCGACACTGCCGTCTTCCCGAAGCCAGGCATTCGCCTCAAAATACATATAAGGGATGTCCCGCTGATAGAAATAGTACTGGTCACTCGCATCCGACCGTGTCGGCGGCACATATTTTTCGATTCCGGCGGGCATTTCATGAAGCTCGACGCCCAGCTCATCCGCAAGCGTCATCGCCATGTTGTAGCCCCAGGACTGGTAAAGAATACCGTCTTCTCCGTACTTTCCGCCGTAGACATACATGTTGTCTCCGGAGCCGACAGAATCCAGATTGATATAGGCAAAGATATTCTGATAGCGCTCATGCTGCGTCTGGTCCAGAAGCTCCAGATACCTGTAGGATCCCGCCATACCAAGCGTTTCCTCGCCGTCCCAGAAGCAGAACTCGATACTCAGATTGGTTTCAACGTCCTTGAAGCGGTCCGCAAGTTCAAGAAGCAGTCCGACGCCGGTGCCGTTGTCCTCCGCACCCTTGGTGTTCACGCAGTCATAATGTGCGCCGATCACCAGCGTTTTCGCGGACTTTCCGTTTTTACGGAAGCCGACGGAGGCATATTCGCAGTCAATACCTGTCCCATAAAAATACTCTGGTTCCGAATATCCCATACTCTCCATTTGTCCAACGAGCCATTGCCTGGTCTCAAGCAAGCGTTGAGGATTCCCTGATTTCGGATCATTTATTCTTGCAGGAAGATTATCATTTAAATACCGAACAAATTCATAAGCTTTTTTCCCATATTCATCGTTATCAGCAAAGCTGTCTGTATGAATGCACAGTCCTAAAATAATCAACGAGACAATCATTATTTTCTTTATCGAGCGCATTTTCTTTCTCCAATATTCATTTGTGCATAAAAGTGTTTTTATTATACAACATATTCTATTTCAAGGCAAGTATGCTATAATGTGTTTTCACTTCTATCTATCCAATCAAAGATATATTTCGCTTGAATTCATTGATCTTTAGTGATATAAAACCTTTATAACCTTCATTTACTCACATCAAGTGATTGTAATTAAGTGTTGATCGAATAAACTTGCCCGCTTTAATCATGTGTTCTTTCTGTAAAGCAGGCATGTTAGAAATCTTAGAATAAGGGGATACTGAATCATGACAAAAGTATGCAATACCACTTTTAACAGCGATGATCATCTTTACAAAAGCGGTCCAAAAAGCTTTATTCTTTTTCTCAGAAATCGACTGCCATTGCTATCACTTACTGCTCTCCTCAGTATAATTAATAATCTTACTTATCTCTTTTTTTCAGGTGACTTCAGAACGGATACTGAATTCTATGTGGCAACATACAACTGGCATAATGGTATTTACCTCTCGAATGGGCGTTTTGGCATTGTACTGATGAAAAAATTATTTGGAACAGGAAAATATACGCCCGTACTGTTTCTGATTATTTCATCACTGGTCCTGACAATAACCGCGCTTCTGTTCTGTTTTTATTGTGAAAAATGCTTCTTTAATAACTCCGACAATAATGGAAACGTTTTCTATCATTCCTTCTCCTTCATCTTTGTAACATCGCCTGTTTTTGTCCATCAGTTTTATTTTACATATCAAGCCGCAGAAGTCTCGTTGGCAATTCTTTTTTCTACATGTGCTGCAATCGGAGTTTACGACTTTGCCTATTTGCGAAATAAAAGATGGCACCTTCTCTTACTCTCTATAATATTAATGACCTGGTCTTTTTCAGTTTATCAGGTCATCATACCATATTATATTTCAGTGAATATCGCTTTATTTATCCTTGACTATACAACTTCCGAACGCAGAAAATATTTCAAGCCAATTCTATTTCAGATAGGCATATTCCTCATCGGCTTTTTATTGTATCTTTTTATCTGGAAAGTCTGTACCCCTATTCTCTATCCAGAATTGAATTCGTCACTATCTTCTACTTACATTATGTGGGGA
>CAMOZF010000172.1 GCA_946630765.1 uncultured Lachnospiraceae bacterium
GGATGGTAAAGAGAATGAGCAGAAAATCCCCAACAAAGAGGAACAGCCGGATGCACAGTCTGAACGCTCTTCTGCCAGCCTGATCGATCCCAATCAGCGCTACACAGAGGTCAGTATGTAACTATCATTAAGAGGAATCGCCCGGGTCTTAAGGCCCGGGCGATTTTTATGCCTAAATCATTTCCTGAAATACTGCGAGTTCATCGTAAAGCGTGATGCGGTAATCCTCATCCGGCTTCAGGATCACGCCTTCATGCCGCACAAGAAGGACCGAAAGACCGGTTTTTTGGCGGATCTCCTTCACGTTCTTCCCGAGCCAGGCACTGTCCTCCGTAATCATAATGGTTCTCATATCGAAATCCAGAAGGACTGCGCCCCTCGAGACTTCCGAATAGTTCTCCACAAAACCCGCGGAAATAATACCTGTAGGGATTGCGACCGCCATGACACCGAGGAAAGAGATCACAATGGCCATTGCCCTTCCCAGAAGCGTCACCGGGTAAATGTCCCCGTAGCCGACCGTAAGAAGTGCCGAAACACTCCACCAGATTCCGGACAGCGCGTTTTTGAAGGCCTCCGGCTGTGCCTCGTGCTCCGCACTGTACATGCAGATCGAAGACGCCAGAATCAGAACGATAATGATAAACAGCGAAGTCACAAGCTGATTCCTTTTCTCATAGAGCACGCTCTTGATGACCGAGAAGGAATCATAATGTGCATTAATGCGGAACAGATGGAAGATCCGCACGACGCGGAGCATCCGGAAAACCACGAAGCCGCTCAGGAAGAAGAACGGAAGGATCGTCAGAAGATCCACGACGCCGTCGTAGGAAAGCAGAAACTTCAGGATCGCCCGGCCGCGCGTTACCTTCGGATACAGATATTCTGCCGTCCAGATCCGAAGCGCATATTCGATGCAGAAAACCCCGATCGTCAGATATTCCAGCACCTGAAGCACGATCATGACCGACTTCGGGAAATCGAAGGTCTCCAGAAACATCACCAGGATGTTCGTGATAATTACAGAAACAATGAAATAGTCAAATGCCCGGCTGACGGTGTCCTCCCTGTTTCCGATCTGAATAATATCAAAAATTCTTTTCTTTACCGTGGGTTTCCCCTGCTTCATTCCGCCACCCTCTTAAATCTGTTTCTCTATCTCCAGAAGCGCCGCAATTCTTTTCTCCGGATCCACGGAACACAGCTTCTGTGTGATCGCATCCGCGGCTTCCAGCTTCGGATCCATCAGAAGATACGCATCCACGATTTCCCCGAAATAGGTCACATGCACGTCCTTATTCGCCATCGGAAAGGAGCTGTCTACGTCCTGCGGATACGACGGCCGGACGGATTCTGGATAGAGTTCGTATTCCTGCTTCTGGCGGTAGAGCACTTTGCACTCCAGTGTCAGCGGAAATTCCAGAATTCCCGGCACAGAAATCTTCTCTCCCTCCACCGGCGTGAGCCCGAGTTCCGCGATCTTGTCCATATTTCTGCCGCTCTTGCTGCCGCAGATTTTCAGGATTTCCCGCTCCTTTTCGCCGATCGGAAAGAAGGGCGCATTGATTGTAAATTCCGGATTCTGGTCCAGAAGTGTCCTTGTATAGCGGCCTTCCCGGACGTAAACGGCGAACACCGGCCGTCCCCAGTTCATGCCGATCGTTCCCCATCCGATCACCATGGAATTCACCTTGCCCTCTGCCTTTGTAGTCAGGAGAATGCCCGGCCGCAGCGCACGCAGGATCTCAGCTGCATAGTCATTTACATCGATGTGTTTTCTCTTCATGTCAAAATCTCCGTCTGCACTCAAATGTTGTCGTAAAAGTCACTGATGAACCGATTCCAGACCGTTCATTCCCCGTAAAAGCAAAGCTCTCCGCAATTCGATATCACTATATCACACCCCGGCGGAAAGCGCAAGTTTTCAGTCAACATGTCGAAACGCGGGATGTATTTGATCTTGTGCCGTGGTGGAAAACATGTTATAAAGAAATCAAAATCTCGCCCACACCCTACGGACAGGGGCTCTGCTTCCTGATGCTGACAGAGCTCATGAACCACAGTTCATGAGCTCCTGAAGACGCATTTTCTGTAATTTACGGGCGATCAGATCTCCATATTCTCGACCAGGAAGACCTTCTCCCCGCCGCCGGAGACGTCGGTATAGATATAGTCAATCCTGCCGGGCGCTTTCATATAAGCGTAGTAGATCTTTACGATGCTTCCCTTCGGTGGATTCTCTGAGAGCGCGCAGTTATAAACCTCGATATAGAGATCAACCGCCTCGCCCCGGTCTTTGATGATCTGAAGAAGCGACTCGGTCATCGCCTGCTCGTCGGGTACTTCATTCTCATAGAAAAGCTTCAGATGGACGCGATTGCAGCTGACCTTCTCATCCATATACGCACTCAGAGAATAGTCCCTGATCGGCGTGTATTCAGCCTGCTCATCCGAGGGATTATAGCCTGCAATGATTCCGCAGTCAAAATATTCGGAAAAATAGTCATCAAAGTACGAATTGATGTCTTCCCGATATCTGATAAAGTTATAGTTTGTCGTAAACTGTCCGCCGGACTTCTTTACCCTGACCACCTGGTCGGGGTATTTTTCTGAGGACATGTTCGCGATATCTGCGTGCGCCCCAAGCTCACCCGGTTCGGCGCCGGTATAGGTGAACGTATCCTCCTTAAATTCCTGATTCATCTTGCTGACCCACTTTTTCTGAGCGCCGTAGCAGCCCGAAAGACACAGGATCAGCCAACAGCCGATCAGACAAACAGCGAATATTTTCTTCCCCTTCATATCCTCTGAACTCCCTGCTTTCTTAAAATCTACACATGCCGCACCACTTCAAAACGCTGCAGGCGGCAGGCTTCATTCTGATGAATGCCGCCCTTTTTCATGGCGATGCTGATCTGCTCTTCCACGCTGTCCACGCCTTCGATGTCCGGCAGCAGCAATCCGCGCTTTCTTCCGGCGCTCACAATCACGCCGTAGCGTTTCACATCCAGCTGATCCGGCGAGCCAATCTCCTCCGGCGCGCCCAGCACATCCACACTGATGTCCAGCCATTTCAGCTCATCTTCCGTGATCGGCGAGAAGCGCGGGTCCTTTGTCGCGGCGCTGATCGCATTCCAGATGATCTCCTCCGCGAGGCTGCTTCTTGTCGGCGCCGTCGTCCCGATACAGCCGCGAAGCGCCCCCAGCTTGTGGATGGATACAAAGGCGCCGGCGCGGTCCCGAAGAAGCGCATCCGGAAGGCCTTTATCCGGCCGGATGACCCGGCGATTCCGGACATATTCCTCGATGGCCGTCCTTGCAAGTCGGACCCAGGCGTCGGATTCGGCGCGCGTCCTTTCAAGATCAGCAAGCCTTCTCTCCTCTTCCTTCTGGAGGAAGTTTCTTGAATCGTCCGCCCCCTCCGGATAGAAGGTACAGATTCCGTACCCGACCCCCGTGATATCCTGATGAGAAAGACGCGCAGGCCGCACCTGCATCCTGTCAAATACTCCCGCCATGATCACAAAGGAACGGTGACCGCACTCCGCTGCCTTGCTGCAGAAGGATTCACTGAAGTCAAAAAGCTCCGAAAAAGCTGCCCTTCCCATCACGTCCATGATTCTTTCATCATAGCGGGGGCCTTCCTCCGCAAAACCGTATGGACCGTAGGACTGCAGCTTATGCGAAAGATCCCCGCTCGCGACAAACACCGTCTTTCTTCCGGTCTCCCGGATCGCCTCCTGCAGGATCATGCCCAGACGGTAGTGATCCATGAGCGGCAGGCCGGAAAGCCCAAGCCTTACAATCTTTCCGCCGCTGTAGTATTTGCGGATAAACCAGAGCGGCACCATCGTCCCGTGATCGAGCGCCGGTTCCTGTTCTCCGAGCGTCCCTGCCGGAAAAGCGTCCCGATCCGCGATCCTGCAGATCGCATCGACCAGTTCCGTATCGTAGGTCTCCTGGAATTTCACCTGCGGCGCCGAAAAGGGCCGGAAAGACCCTTTGGCCTGTCTTCCCGGCGAGATATGGAAATAGTCCGCATACATCGTCGCATGTGGACTCGCGAGAATGATCGTTTCGGGCGAAAGGGCCGCGATTTCCCTTCCGACGCGCTCATACGCCTCGATGGTGCTTCTGATCTTCTGTTCGCTTCCTTTTCCGACCGCAGGAACAATCATCGGCGGATGCGGAACCATAAAGGCCGCCATATTCATCCGGCTGTTCTCCTTCCTGATCTGCTGCGGGCAGACCTGTCCAATGCTTCCGTCCACATCACTGTCACTTACTCTTCTGTTTCGAGTTCCTTTAGGGCATTTTTGAATTCCCGATACTCCTTCGGATAATTATTGCTGCCCGAAGCCGAGAAGCGAACGTGATCGTTCACATAGCCGCTCATATCAAACATCGTGCCGTCCCGGACACCCTTCGGATTGGGCCCCGAAAAGCCGTTCCACTGTCCCACCTTGCAGTCATTCAGGATTTCCAGAAGGCGGGCGGCAAAGGCTTCATCCCCTTCGGTTCTGAAAACGATGCAGTCCTCCCGCTCGACGTCGTCGTTAAAACGCCAGGCGCCGGAATAGCGCGTGTAAACCGCGCCTTCTTCCGTCTTCTGAATCTCCCATTCCTCGGTATTTCCGCGCATTCCGGTCTCGGAAAGTGTCAAAATTTCAAATGACTCGATCTTCGGAATTCTCTCTTTTCTGCTTCCATATCCGCTGCACGAGGACAGCAGCACTGACAGTCCCATAAGTCCCATGACGATAAACAATCCTTTCCTCATAATGCAGCCCTCTTTCACAGTCTGTCCCACGCTTCCGCCTAAAAGACAAATCTGAACAGCGC
>CAMOZF010000173.1 GCA_946630765.1 uncultured Lachnospiraceae bacterium
CCGTTTCGCCGCCCACCATGCCGCCGGCCGCGTCGGTCGGACCGTCGGTGCCGTCAGAGCCGAAAGAGAAGATGCAGGTGTCCTGCAGTCCCGAAATGCCCGCTGCCGCGGAAAGCGCCAGCTCCTGATTGCGTCCGCCGCGTCCGTTTCCTTTCAGATGAACCACGGTTTCGCCGGCCGCGATAAAGGCGAGGCTCCGCTTGGTGCCCTGATAATAGCGCGCGATCGAGGCCAGGAAGCTTCCGGCTTCCCGGGCTTCCATGTCGAGAGAATCCGTAAGGATGACGGTCTTGTAGCCGAGCTCCTCGCAGGCGTCCTTTGCGGCCTTTGCAAGCGTCGATACATCGCCGATAACCTGATGATCCGCATTCGTGAGGGTCTTCGGGGTCTCGAGCATCAGCGTCTCGATGATGTCCGCGTTGAGGTTGATGTGGTATTTTTCCAAAATCGAGAAGGCCATCTCGCCGGTGCTCTCGTCCGGGTAGCAGGGGCCGGAGCCGATCGTCGAAAAGTCATTGCCGATCACGTCAGACAGGGCAATCACATGAACCTTTGCCGGGAAGCATGCAAGTGCAAAGCGTCCGCCCTTGACCTGGGAAAGATGCTTTCTCACGGTGTTGATCTCGTGAATATCCGCGCCGGAAGCAAGCAGCCGGTCCGTGATATTCTGAAGATCCTTCTCGGGAATGATCGGGACCTCGAAAAGGCTGGACGCGCCGCCCGACAACAGGAACAGCACCTCATCCTGATCGGTCAGGCCGTAGACCATGTCGATCGCCTTCTGCGTCGCTTCATAGGAATTCTCATCCGGCTTCGGATGGCCCGCCTCAAAGCAGCGCACATGCTGCAGCGGCGTCTTGGTGTGACCGTATTTCGTGATCACGATACCGTCCTTGATCCGGTCGCCGAGAAATCCTTCCGCCGCCTTCGCCATACTGTAAGCAGCCTTTCCGGCTGCCACCAGATACAGTTTTTCGGCGGTAAACTGCATTTTCCGAAGCGCGTCCTTCACGCCGGCTGTCGGAAGCACGGCTTTGACGGACTTCTTAATGATCTCTCTTACATCCTCCCTCTGACTCATCTGTCTTCTCCTTACTGCTTATGAATTAGCTGTTTCATCTCCCGGGCGTTCTCACGTCCGGCCTCTGTAATATCTGAAGCGCCGAGAAGTCTTGAAAGCTCCTCGATGCTTGCGTCCTCCGAAAGCTCGCGGATTCCGGTCACCGCGCTGCCGTCCTCCTCCGTCTTCTCGATCAGGAAGTGATGGTCCGCGGCCGCGACAATCTGCGGCAGATGACTGATGCAGATCACCTGGTGATTTCCGGCGATTTTCCGCATCTTCTCCGCAACCTTCGCCGCGGTCTTTCCGCTGATGCCCTGATCGATCTCGTCAAATATCAGCGTCTCGATCCGGTCGCTGTCCGCAGAAAGCGTCTTGATCGCGAGCATAATTCTCGAAAGCTCGCCGCCCGATGCGACCTTTGACAGCGGCTTCAGCGGCTCTCCCGGGTTCGTCGAGATCATAAAGCGCACCTCGTCGGCCCCGGCGCTCGTAAAGCGGCTCGTCTTCGTGACCTCCGCCTTGAAATCGACCCGCATGAAGTTCAGGTCCTGAAGCGTTTCCTTCATCTCGCGTTCAAATTCCTGCGCCGTTTTAAGCCTCGCTTCATGAAGCTTTTCCGCGCAGGATACGAGCTTCTTCTGAAGCACGGAAAGGCTTTTCTGAAGCTCCTCCTTGTGCTCCGAGAAATTCTTCAGTTCGTCGTATTCGTGCTGCAGACGCTCCGCGGTTTTCAGGATTTCCGTTTCGGAATTTCCGTATTTTCTCTTGAGTCTCGAAAGCTCCGTCAGCCGCTCGTCCACAAAATGAAGCCGCTCGCCGTCGGTTTCGAGAGCGCTCAGGCGGTCCTTTGCATCAACGGAAGCGTCCTGCATCAGTGATTCGATGTCCCGAAGCTCCGTAAGAAGCGGCTGAAGCTCCCGGTCCAGCGTACTCAGCTGCTGAAGCCGCTGAATCGCCTGGCTCAGGCCGTCGGCTGCATTTCCAGAAAGCGCCTCGGAAACCATCGACAGGCCTTCCCGGATCTCTTCCGCAGAAGAAAGCTTTTTCTGTTCCTCCGTGAGGCACGCTTCCTCGCCCTCCCGGATCCCGGCGTCTTCGATTTCCTGCAGCTGAAACTCCAGAAAACCGAGTCTTCTCTCGCGCTCTTCGTCATCCGAGCCGCCAAGATCACTGATTTTTTTCTTCATGTCGCGGTAGGCACGGTAGGCTTCCCGGTATTCGGGAAGGAGCTTCGAAAGCGCCGCCTTTCCGTAGCCGTCCAGCACCCGTAGATGCTGCTCCTCTGACAGCAGGGACTGATGCTCGTGCTGTCCGTGTATATCAATCAGAAGCGGCGAAATCTGCCGTACAAAGGAAACGGGAACCGTCTCGCCATTCAGTCTTAAAATGCTTCTTTTCTCGGAGATCCGGCGGGACAGGATCAGTTTTCCGTCCTCCGGCTCGACCTGAAGCTCCTGAAGCTTTTTCAACACCTCCGGATCCGTGACGGAAAACACCAGCTCCACCAAAGCCTCCGATTCCCCGGTCCGAAGAAGTTCCGATCCGCCGCGAAGCCCGAGCGCGAGATTGACCGATCCGAGAAGGATCGATTTTCCGGCGCCGGTTTCGCCGCTTAGAATATTCAGGTGATCCGAAAAGCCGACCTCCAGCTCCCGGATCAGCGCGATATTTCTGACGTGCAGCTCTTCCAGCATGTTTTACTCCAGCTTGGTCCGAAGGACTTCCAGGAAGCTGTCTCTCTGCAGCTTCAGAAGCCGGACCCTGTTTTCTGCTTTTATGACACGGATCTCGTCGCCGCAGTCGAGTCCCTGATACACGGTGCCGTCAAAGCTGACCGACACCTTCTGACCGCTCCGTCCGGATACACGGAGCGTCACACTGACACTATCGGGAAGCACAATGCTCCGCTGAAGCATCGTGTGCGGATTCAGGGGCGTCGCGAGGATCATGCTGGCGCTCGGCATCACGATCGGTCCGCCCGCAGACAGATTGTAGGCGGTGGAGCCGGTCGGGGTCGCGAGGATCATCCCGTCGCCCTTGTAATGCTTGATCAGCTCGCCGTTGACGCAAAAGTCACATTCGACCATTCGAAAGCCCGAGCTCCGCATCAGGACGACGTCGTTGAGGCTCAGATTTTCGTAGAGAAGCTGCTCCTTCCGGTACACCATGCCCCGGAGCATCATCCGCTCCTCGATGAAATATTTCCCCGAAAGCAGCTGATCGAGCGCGCTTCTCGCATCCTTCCGGTCGGTTTCGGCAAGGAAACCGAGCGTCCCCATATTGATGCCGAGGATCGGGAGGCTTCGGCGGACCGTGTCCCGCGCGGCCTGGATGATCGTCCCGTCGCCGCCGAGTGTGATGATCGCCTCGGCGTCCGAGGGGATCTCCGCGGCCGACACGAAGCGCTCGCCGTCGTAGCTTCTGCTTTCCGCGACCCAGGCCTCGCCGCCCAGTTCCTCAATCATCTGCAGGAGTGTCTCCGAGAAAGCGACCGTTTCAGGCTTTTCAATATTCGGAATGATAAAAAAATGTTTCATCTTGTCCTTCTTAGAGAAGTTCATGGGAGGAGCTGACAATCTCTTCTGCATTGATCTTCGGCTCATCCCCGCGCGCTTCTGCATTCCTGAGATACAGAAGATATTCGATATTGCCCTCCGGGCCGCGGACCGGCGAGAATTCCAGCCCGAGAACCGTAAAGCCGTTCTCTTCCGCAAAACGGATCACCTTTTCACAGACTTCAAGGTGCGTCTCTTTTTCGCGGACGACGCCCTTCTTTCCGACCTTTTCGCGGCCGGCTTCAAACTGCGGCTTGATCAGCGCCACCAGCTCCGCCTCCGGACGAAGCCGCGCCTTCACCGGAAGAAGCACCATCGTGAGCGAAATGAAGCTCACGTCGATCGAGGCGAAATCCGCCTGCTCCGGCACCTGTTCCTCCGTAAGATAACGGACATTGGTGCGCTCGAGATTCACGACCCGAGGGTCGTTTCGAAGAGACCAGGCAAGCTGTCCGTGTCCGACGTCGATCGCATAGACCTTTTTCGCGCCGTTCTGCAGCATACAGTCCGTAAAGCCGCCGGTGGATGCGCCGATGTCCATGCAGACCTTGTCCTGAAGGTCCAGTTCAAAGCTTTTCACGGCCTTTTCAAGCTTCAGGCCGCCGCGCGACACATACGGCAGCGTATTTCCGCGCACTTCAATCGGCGCGTAGATATCAAAAGACTGGCCGGGCTTGTCCTCCTTCTGGCCGTTGACATAGACGATGCCCTCCATGATCAGGCGCTTCGCCTTCTCACGGGAGTCCGCAAGCCCGAGATTTACCAGTAAAACATCCAGACGTTCCTTCATCCGATCCTCTGCAAGATTCTTTCAAGGATGCTGTCGGGATCCATCCGAAGCATCTTCTGAAGTTCCGAAACACTGCCCTGCGGCACGAAGCAGTCGGGAATTCCGACCGGAAGTACCGGCACCTCCAGGCCGCTTTCTTCAAATGCCGCCGCGACCGATTCGCCGAAGCCGCCGCGCAGGATCCCGTCCTCCATCGTGACGACAAGGCGCGCGTCTTTTGAGAGCCTTTCGACCAGCTCCCGGTCCCAGGGCTTCACAAAACGCATATTGACAACCGCTGCCGAGAGGCCCTTTTCCGAGAGGAGTTCCCAGACCCGAACGGCCTTCGGAACCATCTCTCCGACCGAAAGCAGGATGATGTCCGAGCCCTCAAGAAGCAGTTCCGCCTTTCCTTTTTCCAGCTTCATATGACTTTCCGA
>CAMOZF010000174.1 GCA_946630765.1 uncultured Lachnospiraceae bacterium
CCGGACTGGTCTACCAGCAGGTGCTCTCGGAGGCTGAATACGGCGAAGCCGTTGAAAACTACGGCGAGGGCAGCTTCCGTGCCGGTATGGGCGCTGAAGCGGTCAAAGAACTGCTGCAGAAAATCGATCTTGAAAAACTCGACAACGAACTGAAGCGTGAGCTTGAGAAGAGCAACGGCCAGAAGCGCCTGCGCGTCATCAAGCGCCTTGAGGTCGTCGAGTCCTTCCTTCAGTCCGGCAACAATCCGGAGTGGATGATCATGGACGTCGTGCCGGTCATTCCGCCGGACATCCGTGCGATGGTTCCGCTGGATGGCGGACGTTTCGCAACGTCGGATCTGAACGATCTGTACCGCCGCGTGATCAACCGCAACAACCGTCTGCGCCGCCTGCTCGCGCTTGGCGCTCCGGACATCATCGTCCGCAACGAGAAGCGCATGCTGCAGGAAGCAGTCGACGCGCTGATCGATAACGGCCGCCGCGGCCGCCCGGTCACGGGCCCCGGCAACCGTGCGCTCAAGTCGCTTTCCGACATGCTGCGCGGTAAGCAGGGCCGTTTCCGTCAGAACCTTCTTGGTAAGCGTGTTGACTATTCCGGCCGAAGCGTTATCGTTGTCGGTCCTGAACTGAAGTTCTATCAGTGCGGTCTTCCGAAGGAAATGGCGATCGAGCTCTTCAAGCCCTTCGTTATGAAGAAGCTGGTTGAGCGCGAGATCGCTCACAATATCAAATCCGCTAAGCGCATGGTTGAGCGCCTGCAGTCGGATGTCTGGGATATCCTCGAAGAGGTCATTCGTGAGCATCCGGTCATGCTGAACCGTGCACCTACCCTGCACCGTCTGGGTATTCAGGCCTTCGAGCCGATCCTGGTTGAAGGCCGTGCCATCAAGCTGCACCCGCTGGTCTGCGCACCGTTCAACGCGGACTTCGACGGTGACCAGATGGCTGTCCATGTGCCGCTTTCCATCGAGGCACAGACCGAGTGCCGCTTCATGCTGCTCTCGACCAACAACCTGCTGAAGCCTTCGGACGGCGGTGTTGTTACGACCCCGTCGCAGGATATGATCCTGGGTATGTACTTCCTGACCATGGTTCGTGAGAACGATCCGGGCGCCGGCCGCATTTTCAAGGATGAGAATGAGGCGATCAAGGCTGAGTACAACCACGAGATCACGCTGCACAGCCCGATCGAGGTGCTGCGCACGGTTGAGGTAAACGGCAAGACGGTTACCGGCCGTGTCAAGACGACGGTCGGCCGTATCATTCTGAACGAAAAGATTCCGCAGGATCTGGGATTCGTCGAGCGCGATCCTCAGAACCCGGAGAGCTATCTCCCCTACGAGATCGACTTCCTGGTCGGCAAAAAGCAGATCAAGCCGATCCTGCAGAACTGCATTGACAAGCACGGCATCACCTACACGATCGACGTGCTTGACAGCATCAAGGCCCTTGGCTTCAAGTATTCGACCCTGAGCGGTATCTCGATCTCCATCGCGGACGTTATCATTCCGCAGGAGAAGTGGGACATCGTGAGAGAGACCGAAGGTCTGGTTGCCAAGCTGCACCACCTGTACATGACCGGCCGTATGACTCGTGAGAACGAGCATAAGGAGATCATCGATGCCTGGTCGAACACGATCGACCGCATCACCGAGATGCTGCTGCCGAACATGGGCAACGATAACAGCATCTACATCATGATCGACTCCGGTGCCCGTGGTTCTAAGGACCAGCTGAAGCAGCTTGCTGCGATGCGTGGTCTGATGGCGAGCCCGAACGGTGACATCATCGAGCTGCCGATCAAGTCCTGCCTGGCTGAAGGTCTGGACGTACTGGAGTACTTCATTTCCGCACACGGTACCCGAAAGGGTCTGACCGATACCGCTCTTCGTACCGCTGACTCGGGTTACCTGACCCGCCGTCTTGTCGATGTTTCGCAGAACATGATCGTTCGCAAGATCGATTGCTGCGATGACGGACGTGAAGTCAGAGGTATGTGGGTCAAGGCCTTCAAGACCTACACCACCACGAAGAACGGCGATATCACGACCGTGAAGGAAACCGTCCTTGAGTCGCTTGAAGAGCGTATCCGCGGCCGTTGGTCCATCAATACCGTGACCGATCCGGCTACCGGAGAAGTGCTCGTTGAGGCTGACACCATGATTACCCCGACGCAGGCTAAGCGCATTGCCGATGCCGGCATCGAGAGTGTTTACATTCGTACCGTACTGACCTGCCAGTGCCGCAGCGGCGCTTGCGTCAAGTGCTACGGCGCAGACATGAGCAACGGCAACCCGGTCCGAATCGGTGAAGCCGTCGGTATCATCGCGGCACAGTCCATCGGTGAGCCCGGTACCCAGCTGACCATGCGTACCTTCCACTCCGGCGGTATCGCTAATGCCGGCGATGACATCACGCAGGGTCTTCCGCGTGTTCAGGAGCTTTTCGAAGCCCGCAAGCCGAAAGGTGTTGCGATCCTGGCGGAGACCGGCGGTCTTGTCGAAGACAATACCAGCCACAAGAAGCGCGAGATCATCATTGTCGATCAGGAGAGCGGCGAGGGAAAGAGCTATCTCATCCCGTTCGGCGCTGTTCCGAAGGTGAAGGACGGACAGGTCGTTATGGCCGGCGACGCGCTGACCGAAGGTTCGATCGACCTGCATGACCTTCTGAGAATCCGCGGCGTGCTTGCGGTTCAGGACTACATTCTGTCCGAGACCCAGAACGTCTACCGTTCTCAGGGTGTTGATATCAACGATAAACACGTTGAGATCATTGTCCGCCAGATGCTTCGCAAGATCCGCATCGAAAACAACGGTGACACCGACATGCTGCCGGGCGCCCTTGTTGACGTGATGGAATTCGAAGAGAAGAATGCTCAGGCTGAAGCGGAGGGACTTGAGGCTGCTACCGGCGAGCGCGTGCTGCTTGGTATCACCAAGGCTTCTCTGGCAACCGATTCCTTCCTGAGTGCGGCTTCCTTCCAGGAGACGACCCGTGTCCTGACCGAAGCAGCCATCAAGGGAAAGATCGATCCGCTTGAAGGTCTGAAGGAGAACGTTATCATCGGTAAGCTGATCCCGGCCGGAACCGGTATGGACATCTATCAGCGTGCAGCGTACAAGCTGAACGGTGATCCGATCCGCACGGCTCAGGAGGAGGAACTTCTCCCGGAAGAGACCGACGATGAGGCGGAGGATGAGCTTTCGGCAGAAGCCGAAGGTGCGGATGAACTCGGGGAAGCTGTTGAGGCGATTCTCGAAAATGCCGCGAAAGAAGAGGAATAAGGAGCCGAATATAGGCAATATTGCCAAATCGGAAGAATCTGATTGACAAGCCGTTTTCCTCAGTGTTATACTATTTAAGCTGTGTAAAATCGGGATTAGGAGAAGCGAATGCTTCTCCTGATTTCCGCGTTTTATAACAAATCTAAACAGGAGGTGCCGATATGCCTACTTTTAACCAGTTGGTAAGAAAGGGAAGACAGGTTTCTGCAAAGAAGTCTGGCGCACCGGCTCTGCAGAAGGGCTGGAACACGCTTCAGAAGAAGGCGACCAATACTTCTTCTCCCCAGAAGCGCGGCGTCTGCACCGTCGTTAAGACGGATACGCCTAAGAAACCGAACTCCGCTCTTCGTAAAATTGCTCGTGTTCGTCTGAGCAATGGCGTAGAGGTCACCGCGTATATCCCCGGCGAAGGCCACAACCTTCAGGAGCACAGTGTTGTCCTGATCCGTGGCGGCCGTGTTAAGGATATGCCCGGTGTTCGTTACCACATCGTACGCGGCGTGCTCGATACGGCTGGTGTTGCCAACCGTCGTCAGGCTCGTTCCAAGTACGGCGCAAAGCGTCCGAAAAAGTGATCTAAGTAGGAAAGGTACCAATCAATAGAGGGCAAGTTCCTTTTTGATTGGTGCGAGACACGTAGGTAAGGCTCAGGAGAGCCTTGGCTGAAGCTTTTGGCTGAAAGCCATCACAGTAAGCCTTGCGTGTTTGCAGGACTTGCTGAAACAGTGAGTACCTATGATCTAATTATTTTAATTAAGGAGGGAAGAATCGTGCCTAGAAGAGGACATGTTGCCCATCGCGATGTTTTACCGGATCCGGTATACGGCAGCAAGGTCGTTACCAAACTGGTTAACAGCATTATGCTTGATGGCAAGAAGGGCGTTGCGCAGAAGATCGTCTACGGCGCATTCGATCGTATTGCCGCAAAGACCGGCAAGAATGCACTCGAAGTTTTCGAAACAGCCATGAACAACATTATGCCGGTTCTTGAAATCAAGGCAAGACGTGTCGGTGGTGCTACCTATCAGGTGCCCATGGAGGTGCGTCCGGAGCGTCGTCAGACCCTTGGCCTGAGATGGCTGACCCAGTACTCTCGCGCTCGCAACGAGAGAACCATGGAAGAGCGTCTGGCTAATGAGATTATGGATGCTGCCAACAATGCCGGCGCTTCTGTAAAGAAGAGAGAAGACACCCATCGTATGGCAGAGGCGAACAAGGCCTTTGCTCATTTCCGTTTCTAATTGAGGAGGAAGCACTTTGCCTAGAGAATATTCGTTGGAGCATACCCGCAATATCGGTATTATGGCCCACATCGACGCGGGTAAAACGACCCTGACGGAACGTATTCTGTTCTACACCGGTAAGACTCATAAGATCGGTGAAACTCATGACGGAACGGCTACGATGGACTGGATGGAACAGGAGCAGGAGCGTGGTATCACTATTACTTCCGCTGCTACCACCTGTTTCTGGAAACAGAATCGTATCAATATCATTGATACCCCCGGCCACGTTGACTTCACGGT
>CAMOZF010000175.1 GCA_946630765.1 uncultured Lachnospiraceae bacterium
CGAAGGACGAGGCGGTGAAGAATATCGTTTCCGAGAGCGAAAAGGCTGCAGAGCTTGAGAAGGCGGTATCAGCGGTTGTAACTGCAGAGAAAGCGCCGGAGAAGAAGGACGGCACCACGATCCGTCTCTTTGCGACAACCACCTGCCCGAACTGCAAGATCATCGCCGCGCAGATGGATCGCATGGGCATTCCTTACGAGAAGATCTACGCCAATGAGCATCCCGAAGAAGCGCGGAAGCTGGGTATCCGCCAGGCGCCGACGCTCGTTGTGGAGAAGGACGGCGAGATGGAAAAGTTTACCAATGTATCAGAGATCAAGAAGTTCCTTGCAGAGCTTCCGGTCAATGCTTAATACGAAAATGAATCACACCATCCGGGGCTGCCGCATGCGGCAGCCCCGGTGTCATCAGAGGGGGAGACGATGTTTGACATACTGATTATCGGCGGCGGCCCGGCTGGCCTGACCGCAGCGGTTTATGCGGGACGCGCGGAGAAAAGCGCGCTTGTTATCGAAAAGGACGCCTTCGGCGGCCAGATCACCCATTCGCCCCGTGTTGAAAATATCCCGGGCTTTGTCTCGCTTTCCGGCAATGAATTTGCCGAGAAGCTGGTGGACCAGGCGATTGCGCAGGGCGCTGAATTCGAGTCAGGCGAGGTGACTGCGCTTCGAAGAGACGAAGAGACCGGCATCTTCACGGCCGTGACGGAATTCGGCGAATTTGAAGGAAAATCCGTGATTCTTGCGACCGGCGCGAAGCATCGCGAGCTCGGCCTTCCCGGAGAACACGAGCTCGAAGGCGTCAGCTACTGCGCGGTGTGCGACGGCGCCTTCTATAAGGGCATGGAGGTCGGCATGGTCGGCGGCGGAAATTCCGCGCTCCAGGAGGCGGTGCTTCTGTCTGGCCTCTGTAAGAAGGTCACGATCTTCCAGGACCTCCCGGTTCTGACCGGCGAGAAAAAGCTGCAGGACGATATCCGCGCAAAAGAGAATGTGGAAGTGATCACGGGCGTTCACGTGGAGAAGCTTCTCGGAGACGGAGAGCTTTCCGGCGTCGTGATCCGCGACACCGCAAACGGCGAAGAAAAGGAAATCCCCCTTCAGGGCCTTTTTGTCGCGATCGGGCTTCTCCCGCAGAATGAGCCCTTTACCGACTATATCCGCCTGAATGACTACGGCTATGCCGATTCGGACGAGACCTGCACGACGGCGACTCCCGGCGTCTTTGTGGCCGGCGACTGCCGCTCGAAGCGCATTCGCCAGGTGACGACCGCCGCAGCGGACGGCGCAGTGGCCGCGCTGAAGGCGATCGACTTCGTGGAAGGCAGATAACAGATACGGAGGAAAGAACATATGATTACAGTAGCGATCTGCGGCTGCGGAAACCGCGGGCTTTTCGCCTATGCGTCGCTTTCGAAAATCTATCCGGAGAAGATGAAGATCGTGGCCGGCGCGGATATCCGGCCGGAGCGGCTCGTGATGCTCCGGGAAATGTACGGCGTCAGCGAGGACATGTGCTTCGACTCGGATGAGGCGCTGCTTTCACAGCCGAAGCTTGCGGATGCGATGATTATTTCGACGCAGGACCGGCAGCATGTCGGAGAAGCGGTCCGGGCGCTGGAACTGGGGTATGATCTGATCTGCGAGAAACCGATCTCGCCGGCGCTTTCCGAATGCCTGCGGCTGCAGGACAAGGTGCACGAAACGGGCCGTCACGTCGTGATCGGCCATGTGCTCCGCTACACGCCCTTTTATTCGACCGTCAAGGAAATCATGGCGCGCGGCGAAATCGGAAAGCTCCGCACGATCGACGCGACCGAGAACGTCGGCTATTACCATTTTGCGCATTCCTTCGTGCGCGGCAACTGGCGGCGGGAGGACGAGACGAGTCCGATGATCCTCGCGAAATGCTGCCACGATATGGACTATCTTCGCTGGCTGGCGGACAGCCCCTGTGTGAGTGTCGCGAGTCATGGTGCGCTTTCCTGGTTCGGCCCGGCGTATGCGCCGGAAGGCGCCGGCACGCGCTGCAGCCTGGACTGCCCCGAAGAAGTTCGGAAGCGCTGTCCCTTTGATGCGGAGAAGATTTATCTCACCGGAAAATACGGTTTTGACAGGCGGGGCGATTCCTGGCCGCAGAATGTCGTCGCCTCCGAGCCGACCCGTGAAAAGCTGGAACAAGCGCTCCGGGAAGGCCCCTACGGCCGCTGCGTCTATCACTGCGACAACGACGTTTTCGACCATCAGACAGTGCTGATGAACTTCGAGAACGGCGTCACGGCAACCTTCACGACCTCCGCCTTCTCCGACACCATCTACCGGACGATCAAGATCACCGGCACGGAGGGTGAGCTCTACGGTCACATGGAAAAGGATCTCGTCGTCGTGAAGCGCTTCGGCGAAGAAGAGAAGACCTATGATCTTTCCGCGAAGAAGGGCGAATTCCAGGGCCACGGCGGCGGCGACGCGGGGCTTGCGAATTCCTTTGTGAAGCTTCTTGAGGAAGGCGGCGAGGGACTGACCTCTGTCGACGCCTCGGTCGAGAGCCACGCGATGGCGCTTGCGGCGCACGAATCCGCGTTAAACGGCGGAATCAGCGTGAAGCTTGCTGCGTTTATTGAGAAAAATCGGTAACAAATACATGACGCAGGTGTCATCCCGACCGGAGGCCGCAGACCGGCGCGGAGGAATCCCATCAACCTGCGGCGGAGGACAGGATCATGACAGAATACCGCTGGGCAACGAGTGAAGACTATCAACGCCTGATCGAGATGGCGAACCGCGCCTTTCATCCGGAACAGCATACGGAAGACTTCGCAAAGGACACTTCGCCGGAGAGCTTTTTCCCGCGGATCCTGCCGAAGCTCTACCAGAATATTAAGATCGCGCCGATGCATTACCTGGCCATACAGGACGGGAAGATTGTCGGCATCGTCGGAAACTTTGATCTGCCGACGATGGTCTCGGGCGAGAAGCTGAAGGTTGTCGGCATCGGCACGGTCAGCACACATCCCGAACACCGAAGAGAAGGCCACATGATCCGCCTGATGAACGATTCCATCGCGCATGCGAAGGAAATCGACGCGGATTACCTGGTCCTCGGCGGCGAGCGGCAGCGCTATGAGCACTGGGGCTTCGGACAGGCCGGTGTGAACCCGGAATTTGAACTGAACGACTGGAATTTCGGGCGGATTTTCGGAAAAGATGCTTCCTTCGGCTATGAATTCAGGAAACTCGAGAAGACGGATACGGAGGAAATCGCAGCATCGCGTGAACTCCGAACCGCCGAGGGAACCTACGTCCTGCACGAAGAAGCGCAGGAATACAACATCCTCTGTTCGATGGGGGCGACGCCGTACCTCGTGAGAAAGGACGGCGCCTTTGCCGGGACGATGATGTACTTTCCTTCGGATCATAGGCTCGGCGATCTTCGCTTTACAGAGGAATCGGAGGCGCTTCACATCCTGAACGATTTTATGAAGGCACTGGCGCTTCCGGCGCTTCACGTGAGCCGGATCCCGCCGGATCGGACAGAACTTCTCGCGCTCCTTTCGAAGTATGCGGAGGAGGGCGCGCTGAAGCCGTGCGAGATGATCCGGGTGCTGAATTATGAACGTACCATCCGTGCATTTCTTCGGATGAAGTGCCGGATTTTCACCCTTCCGGACGAACAGCTGCGCGTGCGTTTTGAGAACGGGGAACAGCTGATGATCGGCGTCTTGGACGGACAGGAGGAGGTTCGGCGCATCGAGGACGGACCCTTCGATCTGGAATTTGAAAATCCGACGGACGCGGTCAATTATTTCTTCGGAAATCTGGGTTTTGTCACGGATTACGGCTGCCGGAAAGGGGAAGGGGCGGCGCGGCTTCTTCGCCCCGTCTTCCTGCCGCTTCCGTATTATCAGCCGGCCTGTGACGAGATCTGAAGGAGAGTATTGTGGAGAGAGAACATTTACGGGAAATCGGCCGGAGGTTCGGCGTGGACTGCGAATTCACGCCGTTTGGGTCCGGTCATATCAATGACACCTGCCGCTCGGATGACGGGCTGTGGGTGCTGCAGCGGATCAATACCGGCGTATTCACAAAGCCGGCCGAGGTGATGCAGAATATTGATAAGGTGACGGAGCATATCCGGGCGAAGCTTCGCGCGGAGGGAAAGGACGTGAAGCGCGGAACGCTTCAGATCCGGAAAACGACAGACGGCGCGCTTTTCTATCAGGATGAGACCGGCGCGTACCGGCTTTATGACTACATCGAAGGGACGCATTCCGTGGACGCGGACGAACGGAGCATGGCGCAGTTTGAGAAGGCGGCAGGCGCCTTCGGCGAGTTCCAGCGCATGCTTTCCGATTTTCCCGCGGACGTGCTTTACGAAACGATCCCCGATTTCCATCATACGCCAAAACGGCTGCAGACATTTCGGGATCTCGTGCGGAAGCTTCTCGCGGAAGAGCAGGAGAAAGACATCGAAGAAGAACGCTTCGTGCGGCTTCATGAGGCGCTTCCCTATGTCGAATTTGTGTTTTCGCAGGACAAGCTCGCGCCGATTGTGATCCGCGGGCTCTCGGACGGCAGCATTCCGCTCGCCGTGACGCACAATGATACCAAGATCAACAATGTGCTTTTCGACGACGAGACCGATGAAGCGGTTTCGGTCGTCGATCTGGACACGGTGATGCCCGGATCAAGGCTGTATGATTTCGGTGACGCGATCCGCTCGGGCGCGGTGACGGCGGCGGAGGATGAGCAGAACGTATCGAAGGTCCATTTCGATCCGGAAGCCTATCAGGCCTTTAAGGCCGGCTATCTTG
>CAMOZF010000176.1 GCA_946630765.1 uncultured Lachnospiraceae bacterium
ATCAACCTTATCCCGTTTCTCCCACGGAAGATCCACATCGGTTCTTCCGAAATGTCCGTAGGCCGCCGTCTTCTGGTAGATCGGCCGGCGAAGATCCAGCATTTCTATGATGCCCGCGGGCCGAAGATCAAATACCTTCTGAATGATCTCCACGATCTTCTGATCGGAAACCTTTCCGGTTCCGAAGGAATCGACCATGATCGATACCGGGTGCGCAACGCCGATCGCGTAGGCGAGCTCGATCTCCAGGCGGTCGCAGAGCCCGGCCGCGACAATGTTCTTGGCCGCATAGCGCGCCGCGTAGGCCGCCGAGCGGTCCACCTTTGTCGGGTCCTTTCCCGAGAAAGCGCCGCCGCCGTGATGCGCCATTCCGCCATAGGTGTCCACGATGATCTTGCGTCCCGTGAGTCCCGAGTCGCCCTGCGGTCCGCCGATGACAAAGCGTCCGGTCGGATTGATCAGGTATCTTGTGTTTTCCGAAAGCAGCTCCTTCGGAAGTACCGGTTCGAGCACCTCGCGAAGCACGTCTTCGCGGATCGTCGAAAGCTCCACTTTCTCGTCATGCTGCGTCGATACGATCACGGTATCGATATGCACCGGGCGGTGATTTTCATCGTATTCGACCGTTACCTGGGACTTTCCGTCCGGCCGAAGATAGGGAAGCACCCCGCTCTTACGGACCTCGGAAAGCTTCCGCACGATCCGGTTCGCCAGCGCGATCGGATACGGCATGTATTCCGGGGTTTCATTGCAGGCATAACCGAACATCATGCCCTGGTCGCCGGCGCCGATCCGGTCCAGCTCCGAGCCGCCCTCTTCCTTCACCTCGAGCGCATTGTCGACGCCGAGCGCGATATCGGCGCTCTGCTCGTCGATCGCCGTCAGCACCGCGCAGGTGTCGCCGTCGAAGCCGAATTTCGCCCGGTTGTAACCGATGTTGTTGACGGTTTCCCGTACGATTTTCTGAATGTCCACATAGGCATTCGTCGTAATCTCACCCATCACCATGACCAGTCCTGTCGTGCAGCAGCACTCACAGGCCACACGGCTCATCGGATCCTCCGCAAGAAGCGCGTCCAGGATCGCGTCTGAGATCTGGTCACAGATTTTGTCCGGATGTCCTTCCGTTACGGATTCCGATGTAAATAAAAAATGACCTTTTTCCATTAAGCTCCTTCATCTCTATGAGAAAAATCTAAATTGGCGAAACGCGTCTGCTCGGCGATCCATTTCAGGCGGACCGTACCGATCGCGCCGTTTCGCTGTTTGGCAATGATAATTTCCGCCGTTCCTTTGTCCGGCGAGTCCTGATTGTAGACCTCGTCGCGGTAAATAAACATGACGATATCCGCGTCCTGCTCGATCGCGCCCGACTCACGAAGGTCCGCGAGCATCGGCCGGTGATCCTGCCGGGCTTCCGGCGCACGGGAAAGCTGCGAGCAGGCAATCAGCGGCACATTCAGTTCACGCGCGATCGCCTTGAGGCCGCGGGAAATCTCCGAAACCTCCTGCTGTCTGGACTCCGAGGAGCGCCCGCCCGAGCCGGACATCAGCTGCAGGTAGTCGACGACAATAACGCCGATCCCGTATTCCAGCTTGTATTTGCGGCAGCGGGACCGAAGCTCCGGAAGCGAAATGCCCGGGGTATCGTCGATGATCAGCTTCGACCCTGCAATGATCGAGGATCCGGCCACGAGGTCATCCCACTCCAGCTCCGACAGGCTGCCGGTCCGGAGCTTGTTGCTGTCCACATGTGATTCCATCGCGAGCATACGGTTGACCAGCTGCTCGCGGCTCATTTCCATCTCGAAAATGACGGTCGGAACATTTTCGCGGATCGCGAAATGGTCGGCCAGATTCAGGACGAACGCGGTCTTGCCCATCGAGGGACGGCCTGCGAACAGGATCAGATCGGAGGGCTGCATGCCGTTCGTCATCCGGTCCAGATCCGTAAAGCCCGTCGGCACACCGGTCGGCACACCGCCGTTTTTGGAGGCCTCCTCAATCCGCTCGATGACCCGGAGCACAATGTCCGCCACCGGCTCGATGCGGCTGTCGGAACGCTTCTCCAGAAGATCAAAGACCGTCTTCTCGGTCTGCTCCATGATCTTCTCGGCCGGTTCCTTTTCAAGATAGCAGTTCGCGCTGATCTCGTCCATCGCCCGGATCAGCCGCCGAAGCGTCGCCTTCTCCGCCACAATGGTCGCGTAGGAACGGATATTCGCCGCGGTGAATACCGAATTCAGCAGTTCCTTCAGGAAGTCCAGACTGTAGACCTCCGGCGGCACGTCCTGATGCCGCAGGGTGTCCTGCAGCGTGACGATATCGGTCGGCTTGCCGTTTCTGTATTGTTCCATGATCGCGCTGAAGATCAGCCCGTACTGGTGCTGATAGAAGTCCTCGGGTTTGAGGAGCTCCATCGCGGTCATGATCGCGTCCTCCGAATAGAGCATCGACCCGATCACCGATTTTTCGGCTTCGATGCTGTGCGGCGGGACACGTTTTACTAAGGTTTCTTCTGGCATGATCGGCCTTCCTTCAGTCTTATTACTCCGCCTCGACAATGACCGTAAGCTGAGCGGTTACCTGCGGATGCAGCTTCAGCGGAACAATCGTCTTTCCGACCTCCTTGATCGGCTCCGGAAGCACCAGCTTCTTCTTATCCACTTCGAGATTCAGCTGCTTCTTGCAGGCCTCGGCGATTTCCTTGCCCGATACGGAGCCGAAAACCTTGCCATCCTTGCCGACCTTCACCTTGACGCTGATCGAGAGTCCGGCGAGCCTTCCGGCCAGCTCCTGCGCCTGCTGCAGCCGAAGCTCCGCCTGCTTTTCCTCATGCGCCTTCTGAAGCTTCAGATCGTTTTTATTTTTCGCATTGGCTTCGACGGCCTGCTTTTTCGAGATCAGGTTGCGGCCGTATCCGTCCTTGACGTTGACGGTCTCGCCCTTTTTTCCAAGTGTCTTAATATCCTGAAGTAAGATCAGTTCCATCCGGTTCCTCCTCAAATCTGTTCATCAATAACCGCTTTCAGCCGCGCTTCGACCTCTTCGATCGTCATATCGGCAAACTGCGCGCCGGCAACACTCTGATGTCCGCCGCCGCCGAGCTTCTCCATCATGACCTGAACATTGATTTCATCGATGGAGCGCGCCGAAAGGTATATTTTATTTTCGTAAGTTGTCAGTACAAAGCTCGCCTTGATGCCCTTGATCTCCAGAAGCTCATTGGCGGCCTGCGCCGCAACAACGGTCTGGTTTCTGTTCAGCTCCCGCGAGGGGCAGATGCCGATGACGTAGAATTCCTTGTAGACCTCGGCATTGCTGATCGTCTCGGCGCGCAGCTTGTAATCCTGCATGCTTTCGCGGAAAAGCTTCCGGACACGCGTCACGTCCGCGCCGTTTCTTCTGAGATATGCCGCTGCCTCAAATGTCCGGACGCCCGACTTATCCTCGAAATTGTTGGTATCCATGACGATGCCGGCAAAGACCGCATCCGCTTCGGCGGGCCGCAGCTTCAGATCCTCGTCATAGTACTGGATGATCTCCGCCACAAGCTCCGAGGCCGAGGAAGCATAGGGTTCAACATAGGAAAGCAGCGCATTTTCGATCCGCTCCTTGGTCAGCCGGTGATGGTCCATGACGACCACCGACTCCGCCCGTTTCAGAAGGTCCGGACAGACGGTGTAGGACGGCCGGTTCGTATCGACGATCACGAGAAGCGTATCCTTGTCAAAAAGCTCGAGCGCGCGCTGTCCGCCGATGAAAAGCTCCTGCTCATACTCACTGTTTCCGGTGAAGCGTTCAAGCACAGGCTTGACGCTGTTATTGACCTCGCCGGTCACGATATGGACCTTTTTCTGCGAGAATTTCGCCGCCCGGTAAATGCCCATGGCCGCGCCGATGCAGTCCAGATCGCTGTTCGGATGGCCCATGATCATCACGGACTCGCGGGCTTCAATGAGCTCCCGAAGCGCATGCGCCTTGATACGCGCACGGACTCTCGTGGTTCGCTCGGTCGTCTTCGCCTTTCCGCCGAAATACCGCACCTCCTGGCCGTCCTTGATGACCACCTGGTCGCCGCCTCTTCCAAGCGCCATGTCGATCGCCGAACGGGCAAAGGAATAGCACTCCTCGACCGACTCCCCGTGAAGGCCGATGCCGATACTGACCGTCACGGCGATCTCATTGCCGATATTGACAGTCTTGATCTCGTCCAGAAGGGAGAACTTTCCGGCCTCAAAGGCTTCGAAATTTTTCTGCTTCATCACGAGAAGATAGCGGTCCTTCTCGATTTTCCGGACCAAGCTGCCGTATCTGGAGAAATATTTGTTGAGCTTCCGCTCCAGAAGCGCCGACAGAAGCGACCGCCGCACATACTCGACGCCTTCCATCACCTCTTCGTAGTTGTCGATGTAGACAAGCGCCATGACGACGCGCTCTTCCTCCAGCGTACTTCTGAAATACACGAGGTCCGTCTCGTCAATCAGGTAAATATGGTACAGTGAAGGCGTATCCTGATCGGAAAGATCCCCCATGTCCCGCGCGGTTTCAATCCGGAACGGCGCCGAATGCAGCAGGTATTTCCGGTTGTCGTAGCTGACATGACTCTCATGCATCTTCTTCAGGTCCAGCTTCTCAAGCTCCGGGAACATAGCCGAAAGAAGCGTCCCGCGGTTGTCGCTGCTGAAGACCTGGGAAAATGCCTTGTTGCTCCAGATGATTTCGCCGGAAAGATCCACGAGAGCAAATGGAATCTCCACCTGACGAAGAAGCTGATTCTGCGCCTGCGCA
>CAMOZF010000177.1 GCA_946630765.1 uncultured Lachnospiraceae bacterium
ATGCGCACAGCGCATCTGTCCCCGATCCATCACAATCCCGAAAATTACTGATTCGCCTTCGCGCACTCAGCGAGCGCTGCAAAGCCCTCGGCATCGTTTACGGCCATGTCCGAAAGAACCTTACGGTTCAGTTCAACGCCTGCCTTCTTCAGTCCGTACATAAAACGCGAATAGGAAAGTCCGTTCATGCGGGCCGCCGCGTTGATGCGGGCGATCCACAGCTGACGGAACTGACGCTTACGCTCTTTTCTGCCGGCATACGCGCTGGTAAGCGCACGCATTACGGCCTGCTTCGCTGCTCTGTACTGTTTCGATCTTGCGCCTCTGTATCCCTTCGCCAGCTTCAGCACACGGTTGTGCTTTTTCTTGGCGTTCATGCCACCTTTAATTCTTGCCATTTTATCTTTCCTCCATTAATTAAACTGATAAATTGAACCGGCTTCCGATGCGATTCACCGGAACTGTAACCTCTTCCTTAAATGTAAGGCAGAACCTTCTTCATGTTGCGGTTTGCCGGATCAATGATCGTAGACTTTCTGAGGTTTCTCTTTCTCTTCGTAGACTTCTTGGTCAAAATGTGGCTCTTGTACGCCTTCATTCTCTTTAACTGGCCGGAACCGGTTTTTGTGAAGCGCTTGGCTGCTGCGCGTTTTGTCTTTACCTTTGGCATGTTTTTTTCCTCCTGAATCTTTACTTTGCGGGCTTGGGAGCCAGCACAATACTCATATTCCTGCCTTCCATCTTGGCCGGCTTGTCCACATTCGCAATATCCTTGAGCGTCTCAGCGAATTCATCGAGGACGCCTTTGGTCTGGTTAATGTGCGCCATTTCACGGCCGCGGAAACGAAGCGTCACCTTGACACGGTTTCCCTTCTCCAGGAACTTTCTGGCATTGTTTGACTTGGTGTTCAGATCGTTTGTATCGATATTCGGCGAGAAGCGGATTTCCTTCACTTCCACGACCTTCTGTTTCTTCTTCGCATCCTTTTCACGGCGCGACTGCTCATAACGATACTTATTGTAATCAACAATTCTGCAAACGGGCGGCTTCGCCGTCGGTGCGATCATGATGAGATCCAGCTCCTGCTCTTCTGCCTTACGAAGGGCTTCCTCCGTCGTCATAATGCCGAGCTGCTCACCGGTGCTGCTGATAACACGAACCTCGGGAACTCTGATCTGTTCGTTAATCAATACTTCGCTAATGGTCTTACCTCCTGAATATCAATCCATGCGACTGAACAATAACCCTGAGCAACAAAAATCCGAAAATAAAGCGGATTCCAGAAGAATCCGCTTCAATCTGATATCAGGGAATGTCCGTAAACTTCCCTGTAAATGATTATCAGAAACCGCTGTCACAACCGATACCCGGTGTTCCAGGGTGAGAGAATTCTCTGCTTGCTCTTTTTACAACATGAGAAATATAACACAAGCTGTCCCCGATGTCAAGCACATTCCGAAGAAAACTGCGGGATTTTCTTCATTTCTCCGATTCCTTTCCAAACTATTTCCACAGCTCCTATAGAAGCGGCAGAATATACGTTGTCCACAGGAAGCTGATTGGCATCACCAGCACCATCGCGGGAATCATGTCCGCGACCGGAAACTCGCGAAGCTTCAGCATCCGGAATCCGGTTGCCAGAAGAATAATGCCGCCGCAGGCCTTAAAATCATTGATCATCGTCTCATTTGTCAGCGGGAAGATCAGCTTCGCAAGGAAAAACAGGATCAGGAAGATGATCAGCTGCGGGATCGAAATGAACGATACCGCAAGCCCCAGAGAGCAGGCAAAGATCATCGCAGTGAAAAGATCCAGGATCGACTTTGCAATCAGGATGCTGTGATCCCCGCTGATGCCGGAGACGATGGTCCCGTAGATTCCGGTTCCGCTCGCGCAGAAAAGCACGATGATCGTCACAAGCATTGTATTGTACTCGTTCTCCGAAAGGCCGCTTTCAGGCGCTTTCACCAGCCGTGCGACGAGCTTCTGCATGCCGCCGGCCGCCTTGTTGATCCGCTCTCCAAGCTTCAGACAGATGCCGATCACCGTCCCGATAATCACCGAAAATATAACCGCGGGCATGTTTTTCATCAGGACAATCGAGGTGATCCCCATGGTCATCGCACACACGCCAAAAATCATATTCAGGGTCTCCTTCAGGCGGGTGCTGAGCTTCTTTCCGGCTACCGTACCGAGTAAGCCCCCCACAATAACAGAGACCACATTAATTATCACTCCAGTGGGCACTTCTGTCCTCCTCCGTTTCTGTTATCCGTTCTTTTTCTGTTCTTCCTCGTAATGCGCACGAAGCTTCTCGTAGGCTTCCTCCACCTGCGCCATCGTGACGTTGTGGCAGTTGATATGGCAGACGAGATCATTGAAATCCGTCGTGATTCCGCGTTCTCTGAATTCTCCCTGCGTACGGTTCCGGTGATTGTACCAGTATTCGATCATGCAGCGACCGATCAGAAGGACGTGGTCCGTTGCTTCCGAATGGTTGTCCTTTCCTCTGTAAACGGACTGGTTGGACGCGAGAATCCGTAAAAACGCCAGCTCCTCATCCGTATGATTCGCAATGAATTCGCGCGCGAGCGTCTCACACTTATGGCAGAGGACATTCTCGTCATAGAAGGCCTTGAAAAGCTCGCGCTCGTTGATCGGACAGCCCGGAATCCAGGTCCCGAGCTTCCTGTATTTCTCCAGAATGCAGTCGCCGACGAGGATGCAGACCTCCTTGCGGTCCTTTTCGTCGATCTTCCACTCGCCCGGTCCGTAGACGATGTCCGTCGTCCGCGTGATGGTCGAGGGATCGCGGAAGCGCCCGAGCGTCCCCTGCGTCAGGCTGATGCAGCGGGAGCAGGCCCCGAGATCGTGCATATGAATCCGGTCGTCCGTGACCTCGGCGATCTGCTCACCGGGCGACATGAAGCGGACCCTGGCCTCCTCGAGGCTCATTCCGCGGAAGTTCACATAGTCGAGGTTCGCGTTGCCGACCCCGTACTCGTCGCACCACTGAAGGTAACAGACCCGCGGGTTCTGTTCCATGACATGCGCGCACACCACATCGACCGCGACCGCGTCGTCACCGGCGATCAGGCGGTTTGCGTAGCGCGGATGATCAAAACGGGAGCCGCCGGCAATTCCCTCCATGCCGATCCGGCCGTCGATCAGGGTCAGATCCGGCTTCCGGACCCGCGCGATGTCGACGAGGCTCTGTTCGATCGCATGCATTCTGTGAAGCTCGCGGCGGTCGAGCATCGACACGAGGCCGAAGCTGTTCTTGATGCCGCCCGTCACACAGACGGTATCATGGTTTTTCAGCACGCCGAGCGTGATGAAGACGTCCGCCTCCACGACCTTTTTCGGAAGACGCACCACATCGAGCGCCATGGCATTTTCAAGGGGATACTCGCCCCACTCATCCTGCTCGAAATCGACAAGCTCCGCCCCGTACTGTTCGCACATCGCGACCCAGCCGTGGGACTCGAAATATCTGGCCATCTGGCCGCCCTGTCCGGTATTTTCACCGACCATGACGTGGCCGGGCTCACATTCCTCGCGGATCAGCTCGAGAAGCTTTTTCACAAAATCGATATCCGTCACGCCGCCCGTGATGGCTTCCTGGGTCGCGGTCAGATTCGGCTTGATGAAGACACTCTGGCCGGGCTTGATAAAATGCGACAGTCCCCCGAGCGCGTCGATGCTCTTCTTGATATTTTTCTTCAGAAGCCCGTTGCCGGTTCCGATGTAGACATTGCTGAACTTACGGATTCTCAGTTCGGGCGATTTCCTGGGTGTCGAATCCATTTTCTGCATAGCTCCTTTCAGACGGATGATGTTTTTCATTCTCCACATTCCAAGTGGAAAGCACGTTTCAAAGTTGTAGACACTATAACATTATTTTGTAAGCTTTGCAATGTTTATCTTCTGTTCCTCCCGCAGGAAAAAGTCACCGAAGCTCCATTACCGGCGTGAACAGATACGCATGAAGCGCCGGACTGATCCTGATAAAGTCGTTAAAAATCTTCTCGAGTGTCATAACAATCCCTCCGGGCATTTCTGATAGTTTTATGTGTCAGAAGCAGTAGCTTCCGGACTGCAGTTCGAATTTTGCACACGCCCGTCCGAGGTGCGCTTCCATTCCGGTAAAGGAAACGCCGGGGAGCGCTGCGAAGGCTTCTGCCTTTTCCTCCGAAACCGGAAGATACAGCGTCGCTGTCGTGTTCGCCGGGACGACAGCGCGGTAGGACGTGAGTTTTCCGTCCTCTGCCGTCCATTTGGATTCAATGGCGCCGTAGACCGAATCGTAGGCGGCGTTCAGCTGCGTAAATGTCCCGCCGGGCACGGGCTGCAGAATGAAGTGCCGGAAGCCGGAAGCCTTGTCCCGCTGGATGCCGGCCTGGTATTCCATCATCCAGGTTCCGACCGCGCCGAGCGAGTAGTGATTGAAGGAATTCATGTGGTTCTGGCCGGAGAAGCCGTTCTCGATCGTGTAGGAATTCCAGCGTTCCCAGACCGAGGTTGCGCCGTTAATGACCGGGTAGAGCCAGGACGGATAGCCGGTGTGCTCGAACATTGTATAGGCCTCGTCCGCGTGTCCGCCCTCTGTCAGGGCAGGGAGAAGCGGCCCGGTTCCCATGAAGCCCGTCGTCATCGTGTGGCCGGTCTTTTTGCAGGCTTCATAGATGTATTTGTATGCATAGGGCAGATTTTCTTCGCTGAAAACGCCGCAGGCGCTCGAAAGGGCGTA
>CAMOZF010000178.1 GCA_946630765.1 uncultured Lachnospiraceae bacterium
AGATCCGGGAGAGGCAGCAGGCCGCGGAGCAGCCGCCGGTGGTCTGAAGAGGAGCTCGCAAGGGTGTATCAGGAGGTGATTCCTGAGGCGCTGTGGCAGTTTGTACGAGGAAGACAATGAAAAAAGTGCTGATTTTTCAGGGCGGCTGGGACGGACATGAGCCGCTTCTGAACCCTCAGATGCCGCACGGTATCCTGGACTGAACGGGGCGCGTTGAAGTCTCTTTGACAGGCATTTACATTTCGGAATAAAAATGTTATAATTTTAACAGTAAACCGATCTCAATAGAGATTCGGGAAATATCTGTCATGAGAAGGGGGTATTATCATGAACAATCAGGCACCGACCGGCCAGTACGCGCCACTCAGCCCGTGGGCTTACTGGGGACTGACACTTCTTTTTTCGGTTCCCGTCGTAGGACTTGTATTTCTGATCATCTTCAGCATCAGCAGTGCGAATATCAACCGCCGGAATTTTGCAAGATCCTACTGGATCACCATGATTCTTGCGCTGCTCATCATCGGAGTGCTCGTGCTGATCGGATTCCTGACCGGCGGCATTGACGCGCTGATGAATACATTCAGAAAATAAGGCCTTCTGCCGATTCCATTTCGGAAAACACCGGGACTTCCCGGTGTTTTTCATTTTGTGATTGACAGCGCCCCGGAAAGATGTTAAATTAAGACTAAATAAGGCTAAACGAGTGTGACGTTTAGCTAATTATAGGGTAATTTTACAACCGGGGATTATCCTGGAGAAAGAGAGGTTCCTTTTATGCTGGTAAAGGAAGTGAAAGAGCATCTCATTCATGACCTGATTCCCTTCTGGGACAGACTGAGAGATGATGAATACGGCGGCTTCTACGGCTTCGTGGATCCAGACCTGAAGCTTAACAAAGATGCCAACAAGGGCGGCATTCTCAGCAACCGTATTCTGTGGTATTACAGTAACTGCGCGCTTGTGCTGAAGGACCCGAAATGTCTGGAAAATGCGGCGCATATGTACCGCTTCATCCGCGACTATTTCATCGACAAGGAGTACGGCGGCGTTTACTGGTCGGTCACAAGAGACGGAAAGCCGGTGGATACGGAGAAGCACACCTATAACCAGGCCTTCGCGATCTACGGCCTTTCCTCTTACTACGATGCCTCAAAGGATCCGGAAGCGCTGGAGCTGGCGCTCTCGCTTTTCAACATCGTGGAAACGAAGATGCGGGACGAGGGCGGTTATCTCGAAGCCTTCTGCCGCGACTTCTCCCCCTTTGTCAATGAAAAGCTTTCCGAGCACGGCGTGAACGCTTCCCGTACGATGAATACGCTGCTGCACCTTTTAGAGGCCTATACCGAGCTTTACCGCGTGAGCGGCAATGCGGACGTCAAGGCGCATATGTGCGAAATGCTGGATATCGTCCGCGACAAGGTCTACAATCCGGAGCTGAAGCGGCAGGAATGCTTCTTCGACCTGGAGTACAATTCACTGACCGACCTGCATTCCTACGGACATGATATCGAGGCCTCCTGGCTTACCGAGCGCTCGGTCGAGATTCTGAACGATCCGGCCTATACCGCTTCCGTGACGCCGCTTCTTCGGGCGATCCGTGACAGTGCGGTCAGAGACGGCTTCTCGGGCGAGTATCTCTACAATGAATGCGCAAAGGGCGTGAAGGACAAGACCGCCGTCTGGTGGGTTCAGGCGGAGACGATCGTCGCCTTCGTGAATGCCTGCGAGAAGGAGCAGGATCCCTCGTGGCTTGAGAAGGCGGAGAAGGTCTGGGAATTTGTCAAGAAGGACCTGATCGACAAGAGAGAAGGCTCCGGAGAGTGGCTTTCGGAGACCGATCCCGACGGCACGGATCACAAGCGGCCGATGGTCAGCCTGTGGAAATGCCCGTACCACAACGGCAGAATGTGCCTGGAACTCATCAAGAGACTGGATAAATAATTACTTGCGAAAGGAGTACATATGGTAGAACAGATTAAAGTCGGTGTCGTAGGCTGCGGCGGCATCTGCAAAGGCACCTACATGGAGAACATGGTCAACAAGTTCGCGATCATCGACGTCGTGGGCGCCTGTGACCAGCTCGAGCACCGTGCGAAATGGATGGAGGAGCATTATCCGGGCGTGAAGGCCATGAGCCTTGACGAGATGATGAACGATCCCGAGATCCAGATCATCGTCAACCTGACCTATCCGGAATCTCACGTGGAGATTACGAAGATGGCGCTGGAGCACGGAAAGCATGTCTATGTGGAGAAGATGATGGCGCCGACCTTCGAAGAGGCGAAGATGCTCTATGACCTTGCGAAGGAAAAAGGCCTGATGTACACGACGGCGCCGGATACCTTCCTCGGCTCCTGGGAGCAGGATGCGAGAATGTATCTCGACAACGGCATTATCGGCGAGCCCCGGACCGTTCATGCGCAGATTTCGCGTTACTATGATCCGGATACGCCCTTCTTCGATACGGAGCCGCGGTATTTCTTCTTCCCGCTTCACTACGGCGGCGGCTTCCCCTTCGACCTCGGCGGATATTTCATTCATGAAATGATCAACCTCTTCGGCAGCATCAAGCGTGTCTGCGGCTTCGGCGGCAACCTGATTCCGGAGCGTACCTATAAGAACCCGAAGCATCCGAAGTACGGCGAGACCTTTGAGGTCAACACTCCGACGACTCTGATCGCGGCGCTGGAGTTTGAGAACGGTGTCCTGGGCACCTTCAACATCTCCTCCGATACGCAGAACACCCTGATCTTCGAAGTGGCAGGCTCTGAAGGCGTCATGCATCTCGGTGATCCGAACTCCTTCCGTGAACCGATCTCCGTGACGCGCCCGGGCGCAAATCCCTCGGAAATCAACATCCCGAGAGGCCCGAAGCCGGCCCCGGACCCGAATGCCGACAATGACCGTCAGGTGCTCGGAGAAGCGAAGCCCTCCCAGACCGTCATCCTTCCCTCGATGCACGGCTTCTATGAGTCGCTTCGCGGCGTCGGCCTTGCCGATATGTGCTACGCGCTGAAGAACGGCCGCCGTCCGCGCTGCCATGCGGACATCGGTCTGCATTCGATTGAAGTGATCCACGGCATCCAGGAGTCCTGCAGAACCGGCAAGTTCTATGAGATGACCACGAGATGCGAACGTCCCGAACCGCTGCCGGCGAGTGCTTATTCCTCGACCGGTCAGGAAAGAGTCCTGGACGAATAATCCTTTCCAACAACGGACCTGTCCCTCTAAAGGACAGGTCTGTTCTTTTGCCAGGGGAGTGTGTGAAATTGAACAGAAAATTCAGAATTGGAATTGTCGGCTGCGGCGGAAGAGGGGATCGTCGTGCATTTTGAGTGATGATTGAAGGAAAATGAGGAGGCATGATATGGAGATCAAATCAGTTCAGTCGCCGTCGGGCGTGCTGGATCTCACGGTTTCACTGGAAAATGGAAAAATATTTTATGAGCTGAGGCGCGGGGGAACGGCTGTCGTCGAGCCTTCGCCTCTGGGGCTTGTGCTTCAGGCGCAGGACCTTTCGGAAGGGCTTGCGTATGTGGATGCGGAGTGCTTCTCGCACGACGAATGCTACAGCATTCCGGCCTACAAGAAGGCGGTCTGCCGCGATTATTACAACGGAGCGGTGCTGACATTTGAAAAGGACGGGACGAAGCTTCTTTTGGAGTGCCGGGTCTTTGACGACGGTGCGGCCGTGCGGTTCGGGCTTTTAGGAGAAGGAGAAGCGCTGATCGATCACGAAACGACCGGCTTCAGGCTTCCGGAGAAGGTCTCGGAGGTGACGGCGATGAAATGGCTCTGCTCCTATGAAGACCATTATCATCCGGTGCCTGTCGAGGAGCTTTATCAGAATCTGTACGCCTTCCCGGTCCTCTTCAGGAGCGGAAAAAACAACTGGACGCTTATCGCGGAGGCGGCGGTTTTCGGCGACTACGGCGGGTCGGTGCTCGGCGCCGGAAAGGCGTCCTCCGGGCTGCTTGAAGTGAAAAAGGCGGTCGACAAGCTGGACTGCATCCGTTCGCCGCTTCCGATGCATACCCCCTGGCGCGTGATTCTGAACGGGACGCTGGATGAAATTGTCAACGGCAATGTGCTCGAAAACCTGAACCCGGAATCGATTGTAGAGGATCCTTCCTTTATCGAGCCCGGCATGGCGGCCTGGTCCTGGTCCGCGGAGCACAGCTCGCCGCGCGATCCGAAGCGCATGCATGACTATGTCGATTTTGCGGCCGCCATGGGCTGGCCGTATTCGATCGTGGACGGCGGCTGGCCCGGCGTGATCGATATTCCGGAGCTTGTCGAATACGCTGCCGCGAAGAAGGTGAAGATCTGGGTCTGGTCGCATTCGCGGCCGCTCAGGGATCCGGAGGTCGTGGACCGGGAATTTGCGCGCTGGAAGAGCTGGGGCGTCGCGGGTGTGAAGATCGACTTCTTCGAATCCGACGCCCAGGAGCGGGCGGCGCAGTATGGCATGCTCGCAGAGCTTGCGGCAAAGCACCGGCTGATGCTGAATTTCCACGGCTGCATGAAGCCCTCGGGCACGATCCGTGTCTGGCCGCATGTGCTGTCCTACGAAGGCGTCCAGGGCGGAGAGTATCTCGCGAATTTCTCCACCTTCACGCCGATGGGGCCGGATGCCGCGCATAACTGCACCCTGCCGTTTACAAGAAATGTCATGGGCCCGATGGACTACACACCCATTTCCTACGCGACCTATCTGACCGGAACGACCGACGCGCACCAGAC
>CAMOZF010000179.1 GCA_946630765.1 uncultured Lachnospiraceae bacterium
TTAGAGCAACCGGCTCATAACCGGTCGGTCCCGGGTTCGAGTCCCTGAAGGTCCACTCAGTGTATAATGCTTATTATGGGATCTTAGCTCAGCTGGGAGAGCACTTGAATGACATTCAAGGGGTCGTAGGTTCGAGCCCTATAGGTCCCACATGATAAGGAAAGAGTCCTTCGGGGCTCTTTTTTTGTTGATTTTCTCTGCATTTTCATGTAAACTATGCATAAGTATTTTCCAAAGGAGAATCTTTGTATGGATATTCGCTTTGCAGTTGCAGCTGCTGATTTTTCGGTCAACCTGATGAAAGAGCTCTTTTCCAGGGAAGAAAACCTTCTGATCTCCCCGGTTTCCGTGGAGGCGGCGCTTCTTCTTGCGGCAAATGGTGCTGCGGGAGAAACACAGGAGGAATTCCGGAAGCTTTTCGGCGGCGAGATGAGTTTTACGGAGCTTCAGAAAGAGGCTTCGGAATATTTCAGGAATCTGCCCTCAGAGGAGAAAGCAAAGTTCCATCTGGCAAATTCGCTCTGGATGGAGGAAAATCTTAAAGTAAAGGATGAATTTATTTCAAAGAACCGGGAACTGATGAACGCGGAAGTCTGTCAGATCCCCTTCAATGAAGCGGCCGTCGAGAAGATGAACAACTGGGTGTACAAAAATACCGACGGGATGATCGACCGGATTATCGAAGAGGTCGACCCGGCAAACCTGCTGTATCTGCTGAATGCGCTTTCATTTGACGGCGAGTGGCAGAAGGTCTACGAACAGCGTAATGTCAGAGATACCATTTTCCACGGTCTGGACGGCGCGGATCATTCGATCACCGGACTTTTCTCCGAAGAAGCCCTGATGATCGCGGGTGAGGAATGTGACGGCTTCGTCAAGCCCTACGGAAACGGCCGCTATTCCTTCGTGGCCTTCCTGCCGAAGGAGAATATCAGCTTCGACACCTTTGTTGCCAATCTGACCGGGGCGAAGCTCCTTCTTCTTCCGGCCTCTGCGCGTCAGCAGGAGGTGGATACGATGATTCCGAAATTCTCCGTGCAGTACGGAAAAATGCTGAGCGCTGTTCTGATGAAGCTCGGGCTTTCCGAGGCGATGAGCGGCAGGGCGGATTTCTCGGGAATCTCGGACGTTTCGCTGGGCATCGATGAAGTGATTCACAAGACCAGCCTGACGCTGGATGAGCGCGGCACGAAAGCCGGTGCGGTGACCGCTGTGATGCTGAAGCTGACAAGTCTGCCGCTTGCAAAGCCGAAGATTTACCTGGACCGGCCCTTTGTCTATGAAATCATTGACAACAGCACGCTCCTTCCGCTGTTTATCGGAACATTTATCAAGCCGGAGAATGCCTGACCGGCTGTAATCCTTGTTGAAGGAACTGAAGGGAGTTGGACATCGTATGGCAAGGATCCTGATTGTGGATGACGAACAGGGCATCCGTGAAATTGTACGTAAATACGCAGAATATGAAGGCTACGCGGTGACAGAAGCGAAAACGGGAGAGGAAGCCGTGCAGCTGTGCCGCGCGGAAAACCCGGACATTCTGATTCTGGACGTGATGCTGCCGAGAACGGACGGGTTTTCGATACTGGAAACCATCCGGAGCTTCAGCACGGCGCCGGTGATCATGCTGTCCGCGCGCGGCGAGGAATATGACCGTATCCGCGGCTTTGAGCTGGGCGCAGACGATTATGTCGTGAAGCCCTTTTCACCGCGGGAGCTGATGATGCGCGTGCGTGTCGCGCTTTCGCGCGGGGAGAGAGCACCGCGGGAAGCCTCTGCAAAGTCGGATACGCAGGGGCATGAGTGCTATCGTTATCTCGGACTGGTGCTGGACTATACCGGAAGAAAGGTCTATGTCGACGGAGAAGAGAAGGTTTTGACTTACAAGGAGTACGAGCTTCTTCTCTATCTGATCGCCAATAAAAACATTGCGCTCACCAGAAACCAGATCATCTCCGCGATCTGGGGCTATGACTACTACGGGGACGACCGTACGCTTGATACCCATATCAAGATGCTCCGCGCGGTTCTCGGGCCCTATCGCGATGTGATTACAACCCTGAGAGGAGTTGGATATCGATTTGATGAAAAAGAAATCCAGCCATAAGCTGTGGCATTTTTTCATGTGGTCGTTCCTGGTCTTTACGTTGATTTTCGTCGTACTTCTGTGGCTGGGAATGACCATTTTTCTGGATGACGCCTATCGGGGCATCAAGTTTTTTGAATCCTGGACGCTGATGAGATCCATTGAGCGGGATGCGGCCGCGGAAGGGCGGATAGACCTTACGGTGCTGGATGAGCGTTATGATACGCGCGCTTACCTGCTGAATTCGGACGGAAAGATTGTCGAAAGCTCCACGAACGGTGTGATTCAGCGGCCGGTGTCGGCCTGGATGCAGGATTCCCTGAGAGAGCTTTACAGCCGCCTCAGAAAAGAGGGCGGACACATGAAGTTCTATCTGGAGGAACAGGACTTCCGTGACATCTCGGAAGGCGCCTCTCTGGACTCGGTGATCAATAATCAGTTCGAAAAACCGACGAGGCTTCTGGAGCTTCGTATGATTCATATGTCCTCCGGCGACTACATGCTTCTTTTGATGACCCAGCTGTTTCCGGTCAGGCTGACAACGAATTCGATCTATCTGATTCTGGCGATCGGAACCATGGCCTTCATTCTTCTGGCTCTGATCTTTTCGACCACCCTTTCCAAACGGATCGCGCGGCCGATTGAAAAAATCAACCGGGGCGCAAAAAGAATTGCCGCCGGCGACTACTCGGTGACCTTTGAGAAGAAGGGGCTGGAGGAAATTGCCGAGCTTTCGGAGACCCTGGACTATACGGCACGGGAGCTGCAGATGACGGATAAACTGCGGCGGGAGATTATCGCGAATGTCAGTCATGACCTTCGGACGCCGCTGACCATGATCCGCGGCTACGCGGAGGTCATGCGGGATCTGCCGGGAGAGAATTCCTCCGAAAATCTGCAGATCATCATTGACGAGACGGACCGCCTGAGTGCGCTGATCAGCGATATTCTGTATGTCAGCCGGCTGCAGAGCGAACAGGAAAAGCCGAAAAAGAGTGTCTATTCCCTGAGCGGCAGCATCCGTTCGGTGATCTACCGGATCGGAAAGCTCAAGAAAAGCGAGGGCTACGACATTCGTTTTGAAGATGCGGGCCGGGAAGTCTACATCCTTGCCGACGAGCAGGAGATGGACCGTGTACTCTATAATCTGATTGGAAACGCGCTGGATTTTACGGGAGAAGACCGCCTCGTGGAGGTTTCTGAGTCCGTCAGCACGGAAAAAGAAGGCAGCTTTGTCACGGTTCGTGTGACGGACCACGGACAGGGCATCCCGAAGGAAGAGCTCGGAAGAGTGTGGGAACGCTACTATAAAGGCAGCCGTGAATCCGACGAGCAGCGGATCAGCACGGGTCTCGGACTTTCGATCGTGAAGAACATTCTGGATCTGCACGGCGCAGCGTATGGTGTGGAGAGTGAACTGAATAAAGGAAGCAGCTTCTGGTTCAGAATGCCCGTAACCGGGCCGCAGAATTTCTACGAGGCTGCACAGGAAGAATAACGGAGGGATGGATGAAAAAGCTGATCAAAAGTCTCGAAAGCAGTCTCGTGAGCCTGAAAAACCATAAGGCCTCGCTTCTCGTGCTTCTCGGAACAGTGCTCTTTTTTATTGTGGATGATCTGACGAAATTTCAGCTGTCCTCTGAAAAGGGACTGTTTTTTATCTATGTGACGGCGGTGCTTCTTTTTCTTGGGGTGCTCTTCTCGGAATTCCTCGCACAGGACCGTAAAAAATGGTTCCTGTTTGCCGGCGCGGCCGCGCTCGCGCTGTTTCTCGGGCTGATGTACCGGCCCTACATGTACGAAAACGACATCTTCGGCACCTTCGCATCGGCGCGGGTCTCTTACGCGGTTTTCGGTACGGGCATGATCCTCACGGTTCTGGTTCTGTACGTTGCGTTCCGAAAAAGCGGGAAGCAGTTCGGCAGCTTTACGGAAAGGGTGTTCCGAAATGCTGTCCTGACCGCGCTCCTTTCGGGGCTCGTGGAGCTTCTGTTCATGGGGCTTATGCTGATCATTTATGTGCTTTTTGATACCTTCCCGGAACGCGCAGCGCGGATCGGCTCGGTTCTTCTTTTCAGCGGCGTCTTTGTCCCAGGACTGATCGTGTCTCTTCGGGAGACCGAACAGGAGCCCGAAAAGGTGTTCCGGATCGTCAGCCGGATTATCCTGCCGGTCTTTGAGGTTCTGGCCATTCTGATCAGTTACGCCTATATTCTCAGGATTCTGATCCGGCGGACACTTCCCAGCAACTTTATCTTCCCGGTGGTCACCGTTCTGTTTGTTATCTTCTTTGTCGCCTGGATGATCGACGCTTCGGACGAACAGACTTCCGTATTTTCGAAAATCCGCAAATGGATCCCCGCGGCATTTATACCGCTTCTTGCGATTCAGAGCTTTGCACTGTTCCTTCGGATTGCGCAGTATGGCTTTACGGCCCGCCGCTATATCGGCCTGATGCTTCTGATTTTCGAAGCGCTGACCGTTGTTCTGTGGATCGCAAAGCGCGCGAAGCTTTCACTGCTCCTGCCGGTTCTTGCGGGCATGATCCTGCTTCTCACGATCCTTCCCGGCCTGAATATTCCGATGGTGGAGCGCTGGAGCGGGGAGCGGCAGTGGAGCGGCAATGACCCGGACAGTATGACGG
>CAMOZF010000180.1 GCA_946630765.1 uncultured Lachnospiraceae bacterium
CGGAAATTCCGGCCTCTCCCCGTGCTCTTCTTCCGTGATCATCAGAATGATTTTCCTCGGCGGAATTGTCTGGTTCCGAAGACGCGACAGAAGCTGTCGGAAGCTGTCATCCGGACGGTACACCGGAATAATCACATCCACAAGAGGTTTTCCCATCATTCCCGAAGGCCCTCTTCCACCAGCCGGATCATATGCGAAAGTGCTTCTTCCTCATCCTCGCCACTGCAGATAAAGGTGATTTCATCACCTCTTTTCACACAGGCGCCAAGCACACTGAGTACACTTTTGGCATTCGCGGTATAGTTCCCGAATGTAAAATGAACACTGCATTTAAAATTCATTGCTTCCCGGCAAAGTATTCCGGCAGGCCTCAGATGCAGGCCTGTCAGATTTCTCACTTCCACCTTTCCTTCAAGCATGTGCCGTATTCTCTCCTTTTGCTGTGATCCGAATGATTTCTATTCTCATTCTTCAGAAGCCTGTGATTCCTCCGGCTCCGGATTCTCGACAGGCGCTCCTGAAGGTTCTGTTTCTGAGCTGTGGCCCGGGTCCTCTGAAGAGCCCGGCTCCTCGGAACTGGATGGCGGCTCCGGGTTTTCCTGTCCCGAAGTGCTCTCCGGTTCGGAATTCGACTCAGCCTCCGTGCTGGTCATCGATTCGTTGATCTTCACATTCAGCGAAACACTGAGCGCATCCGCATTGTCAAAATAATACCCTGTCGGCTGCGTAATCGTTACCGGCACCGTATGCGTGCCTTCCCCGAGTCCGGAAACATCGATAAAGGCTTCAATGTCCGAATTGATGTTCAGAAGATCCAGATCCTCTGCGAATCCGCGCACCTTGATCGGAAGCTCTCTTCCCGTGATGGTGTACACATACATGGAATTCTTATTCCTGACATTGATCCGCGCGGTATCCAGATTGAAGGTCCGGCTCTCAAATGCCTCCACCTCGACAGTGACGGTGACCGTTCCGTTGCCCTCGTAGGTCGTAACGCCTTCCGGAAGAAGATCCGCAAGCTCGATCCGGTAGTCCGTCGTTTCGGAAATACCGTCGACATTGATCATTTCCTTCGGAATCACGATCTGATTCAGTTCGCTCAGATTACCCTTCAGACCCTTGACGTCGATCGCCTGTACGCTTGGCGTTACATTAATAACACGGAATCCGAGATCCGGCGTTCCGATATAGCCCTCGACGTTCAGTGTAATCGACTGAATGCGCGCGATGGTCGCGGAAAGCGAGACCGTCGTCTGGCTCATCGTAAGTGCGCCGTCGGTGTTCCGGATGACTTCTCCGTTGGAATCGTAGAGGCTGACGGGGACGTCGTTCTTCACGATATTTCCGCCGCCCTCCGCAGCCAGCTCCGCCATGCTGACGGAAGCCTTCACGGAATTCAGGTTGCCGAATTTACTCTTCGGGCCGCTGACCGTGATCGAAGAGGGCGTGAATACCGGCGGATTCTGCCAGAGCATGACGTCCGGAAGCGATCCGTCCGGCAGCAGCTGAACCTGGAATTCCTTACTGATGTATTCGTCCATGTTCACGGTGATATTCGGGTTGTTTCTCAAATAATTCCAGTCCAGAATGATATTCGAGCCGCCGATCTGCTCCACATTGACATGCACGCGCTGCGACGAAAGATCACCGCCGCTGTGGTCCACAAGGTCGGCCGTACAGGTGAACAGGCTCTCATTCACCTTTCTGTACTGACTCTGCCGGAAGCTCGTGATAATTGTGACCGTATCCGGCCCCGAGATCTTCACAAGCTTTTCGTTCTGGAGAAGCTTATCCTCATTCAGGTACTGGATCGGGATATTCAGTGTCTTACTGACCGTCGGGTCCTGTGTATTCGAGAGGAGCGCCCAGGTCAGGATGCCCGCAAGAACCGCGACGATCTTCCATCCGATATTCTGTGTAAAGAGACGTTTAATCCTGTTCTTCATTTTTACGCCTCCCTGTCCACTGACGGATCTTCGCACCGATCGGATTCTCCGTCTTCTCGATGGTCCGGATGTCCGAAAGAACCTCACGAAGGCGCTCCGGCCGGACATTTCTTGTGAGTGTACCGTCCAGCGCGATCGAGATGGATCCGGTTTCCTCCGAGACGATGATCGTGATCGCGTCCGAAACCTCGGATATACCGAGTCCGGCCCGGTGTCTCGTGCCAAGCTCCTTACTGATCGCCGAATTCTGCGACAGCGGCAGATAGCAGGTTGCCGCCTCGATCCGGTTGTTTCTGATGATCACCGCGCCGTCATGAAGCGGTGTGTTCTTCTCGAAAATCTGCTCGAGCATGCTAGACGTGATGACCGCATCCGTACGGATGCCGGTATCAATATATTCCGTCAGCGTGATCGTCCGCTCGATGACGATCAGCGCGCCGACCATATTCCCGGAAAGCACATCCGACGCTCTGACAAGCGCGTCGATCGATTCTCCGGTCAGACCGTTTTTCGTGTCGCTTGATGTAGGAATGATGCCGGCGAGGAAGTTCTTCGTACCGATCTGCTCAAGCGCGCGCCGAAGCTCCGGCTGCAGGACGATGATCGCAGCGATCAAGATCGAGCCGGCGGTCCGTTCAAATAAAAAGGCAATGTTGTCGAGCCGGGCAAGCTTTGCCAGCAGATAGACAGCAAGAAGCACCACGGCGCCCTTCAGCAGGTTCCATGCCTTCGTTCTTTTGATCCACAGGATGATATAGTAGGCGACGATCGAGAAGATGATCATTTCGATCACTCCGCTGATACTGAACGTCAGAGAAAAATTTCCGATCGTCAGTGTACCGCCGCTGAACTGAATCAGATTTTTCACCCGGTTTCCCCCTCACGATTACCGGATCCGCTTCCGGTAATATTCTCCACTTTTTTCTGCGTAACGCCGATCGAAACCTTCGGAACGGCTTTCACATAGTAGTAATATTCATCATCCTCGAACTGCACCTGCTCCGTGCGGTTGTAGTCAACGCTGATGACAAAGTTGATAAACATAAAGGCCAGGCCGACCGCAAGCGCTGCCCCGATAAACAGCCGCACCAGCGGAATGCCCGCGGAAATAATATAGTTTCCGAGCAGAATGCCGATCATATACAGCACACCGCCCGCCACCGCGGAAATCAGCGGCGCGTAGCTGATCCTGGACCTTCTGATCAGGCAGATCAGAAGCATCGAGACCGAAAGAAGGATCAGGATCAGAAGGAAACGCTGATTCGTCACGAGATCATTCAGAAGGAGGTTCACTCTTCCGCCGAGCGTCAGATTTCCGCCCGAGCTGGAAAGCACGCTCGCGTCCTTCTTCACCACAATCACCAGCGCGTACAGCACGATCGCAAAGACCACCACGATCACCTCGATCGGCTCAATCAGGAGCGCGACCGGAAGAAGCACCGGCGAGAAGCCCCACAAAAGCATCAGAAGCGTAAACGCGAGGATCCAGCTGTCGCCGGCCTTGAAGACAAAGTAGGTCAGAAGCATCATCAGAAGAAGAATGACCGTGATTGCCGCGAGCTCCGGCGAGACCGCCGCAAACTCGAAAATCATCAGAATCCCCGTGAAGATCGTGACGGACGCCGCCGGCAGAAACGCACAGACAATCGCCATAATGAGCGCGATGAAAGGATTCGTGATCCTTGTATTGTAACCGGTATGGTACATGACCGTCAGAAAGATCGACAGTGCAAACATAAAACGCAGAACAGCGTCGATATAGCGGTCATATTTTTCGTAAAAGGTCTTGAAGACCTCCTTAGCTTTCAGCATCCACTTCATACGCTGCCGTTCTGCCTTTCCTTTTCTTCATCAAGCGCCCGGATCTGCTGCAGGATCGACAGATACTTTCTGACGTCCTGCCGCGCTTTCACATGCTTCTCGCCGTAGTATTTATGCGAGATCATATAGTAGGCCGTCAGAACCACGATATAGCCGAGGACCACCGCGATCAGAATCAGCACCATCTGCGCGGTATTCAGGATCAGCGACTCATAGGCCATGACGATCATGAAAAGCGCCGCGCCGACGAGGATCGCATAGGCGCCGGTGACGGACAGCATGATAAAGAGCATGTGATACAGGATATAGTCCTGCCGCCGGTACGACACGATTTTAAGCGCCCCGTTTTTCTCCTTATCTTCGAATATCGCCGCCTTGGTCATCAGGTAGACCCGCTGCATATCTATCATCTTCCGCCCCGTTTCCGCGCCCCTTTCGGGCACACTAAGACTTATACATAATCGTTTGTATTATAACACAGCCTTCCTGAAGACGCAAGTAAAAGAAAAACGCTCCGCAGTTTAGCGGAGCGTTTTTCTTATGCGGTCCTTCCGTGGCAGAATTTATACTTTTTCCCGGAGCCGCAGGGGCAGGGATCGTTTCTGCCGATCTTCTTTCCTTTCACCACCGTGCTGGCATTTCTGGCCTCCTTGTAAAGCTCTTCCCTTCTTTCCTCCGAAAGAAGCGGGTCCCACTCCGGAAGCTGATAAAGCCAGTCCGCCTTCGCGATGACCATATTCTTATAAAGCTTCTCTTTGTCATAGGCAAGCGAAAGCTTCGTCTTCTTATCCATCGTTTCAATCGGATTCGGCTCGCACAGAGAATCATTGATTCCGTCAAGGATTCCGACCATCGTCTGTTCATCCACCCCGTATTTCTTCGCAAGAGACGGG
>CAMOZF010000181.1 GCA_946630765.1 uncultured Lachnospiraceae bacterium
CTCTTCTCCAGTGTCTCCTTCTTTTTTTCCGTACTCGGCATGGTTTAGTCCTCCTTTGATTCGATATTCATAGTTATGAAGCACCGCCTTTTTCTGGAAGTGTTCAACGGAAGTAAAGCTCTGATTAAATTAAAACCTGAGCTGTTGTTGTGATATTCTTCGGGTTCGTCACCTCCGGCTGGTTTACCTGATTCTCCGACTGCACGTTCTTCCCGGCATCATTCAGCTTCTTCGACGCCTCAGCAAACTTTACGATCAGTTCCTCTCCTTTGCCTCCCATCGCAAGCGCAATAACATCCGGATCCTTCATCATTTCTGTGAAAGCCGGTGATTCCCGGAGCTTCTCGGACATTTTCCAGACTGTCTGAAGGTCCGCCGGTGCATCAAGCCCCTTCTTATCGTTACTTCCCTGCATGGTAGCCGCCATGATGTCAGCGATATTCTTCGCCGCGTCGTCCCCAATCTGCGGATCCGTCTCCGGCGAAAGATTCTCAATGAATTTTCTGTAGGTATTCACCTTCGAAAACGCCTTCACGACTTCGCCGCCATGTCCGCTGTTGATCTTGCTGTACAGCTTGTTAAAATCCTTTTCCGTCATTCTGTTGAGCACGTTATAAATTCTTCCTGCCTGCTCGAACGCCTGCTTTGTCATCCGGTTGTCCAGCTTTTTGTCTCCGCCCGGTTTGATTTTCATGACCTGCCGGCCGGCAATGATCTGGGCAAGCGCATGGGTTTTGCTCACCCTTGTCTTAAGACTTCCGTTCGCTGCACTTTTTTTGATCGCTTCGATCTGGCTTTTCAGCGAAGGCATATCCTCTTCCGGCAGATTGACCATCTGTGAAGTATTAAGCGATCCTGTAATAAGCTTCTCCCGGAAGAGATCCTCGACCGCTTTCCCGGTCTTGTCCTTATAGATGGCGCGGGCAAGATCATTGTAACTGAAATCTCCGTCGGCAGCCCCGGCACAGCTCTTGCGAAACGCCTTGTACGCCCGGTCCGCCGATTCACCTGTAGGATATTTTTCCGGGTTTTTGGCGGCGTCCCGTTCCAGTGCGCGGGCGGCCACAATGTCAAAGAAGACATCGAAAACCATTTCGTTTTCCACCTGATTTTTTGTTAAAAATTCTTTTCTCGACGGAAAAGCTAACAGCTCCTCAAGGCGTTCTCTGCCGGTCTGGTTTGCCCGTTTCTCCAGTTCTTCTTCGTTCTCCCGGACCCACTTTTGATAATGCTCATACGCGGCCTTTCCTGAGCCTCCCTGTGCGATCAGATGATATGATTTCTCATCTGTCATGTTTCCGAAGTACTCCCGGTTTCCGAAGCGCTCGACGGCGTCGTTGGCATTCTTCAGATTATTTGCTTCGAAAGTTTTGATGTCTTCGGCGGTAATGGGCTGATTTTCCCAGCCCGGCTCGTCACCGACTTTCTTGTAAAGCTCGCAAAGCCGTCCGAATATTTCCAGTTTCCCGGTGCCTTCCGCCCCTTCTGCAAAAGCAACGGAATGAAGTTCCATCGCATATGCGCCTGCGGTTCCGGGTTCAGGAAGCGGGATGTCGTTCAGGAGATTACTTAAGCCAGGCACACTCTTCTTCCATTCCTCGAAAGCTTCCCGCTCACCCTTACGGCACGCATTGATATAAAGATTGGCGACATGTGCCTGTATATGTTCCATCGTTCTGACAAAGGTTTCTTTGTTCGGATCCAGCATCTCTCTGTAGGCAGAACGAAGCGTGCTGCGAAGGATCTCCTCTGTCGCACTGAGTCCCTTTTTGTTCTGATACGCCTCATCCTGGAAAATTGCCGTCACATTCTGCTGGTACTTGGCAAATTTGTCCGGATTTGTCGCAAAGCTGTCGTACATTGCCGAGAAAGGAGAAGCGTCGATTTCCGAAGAAGCCTGATTGTATTCCTTCAGAAGCGGCTGTATATCAGAATTTCGCGCAAGGAGCAAAAGATCGTCGGCGTTGTTGTTTTTGGCAAGCCTGGTAAATGCGGCGCTCTCCAGAACCTCGTCAACCTCGTCCTGGTATTCCTCCGAAGTCAGGAAGGTCCGCTGATCTTCGCGCGCATCATTTTCATGACGGGACAGAACGATCCTGGAAGCTACGTTCCTTAGCGCCTCCTCGGTATCCGCGTTCAGCGCCATGGCTTCAATCCTGAGACGCTCCAATTCCTTTTCAACCGGAGATCTCAGGACTTCATTCAGCGCATCATGCATGGCGCCGCCTCCGCCGCGGTTCATCCCCATCGTGAAAAACCGGTTGATATCTTCGTCGGACAGATTCCCGAATTCCTTTTCCAGCTTTGCCGCGCGTTCGGCGACACTTGAATCCAGCGGCTTATAAAGCTTGGAGTTGTAATAGAAGGTTGTGCCGCGGCCGGCGTTTACCAGTTCCCGTGCGGCGATATATTCCGCAAGGCAGGTACGCTTCTGTTCGATCGTCTGGTATTTTCCGGCCTTCATATTCTCTTTCAGCTGCTTGATGCGATCGATTGCCGTCGGGTAGAACCGGTCGTCGGGCATTGCCCGCAGACGGTCCATTTTAGCGATATAGTTTCTGAATTCTTTATCCAGCGCCATCCCGCCGTCATTCCGGGTTACAAGCTCCTTAAGCTTCTCCGAGGACATTGTACGCATAAAGCCCGGCAGGCTGTCCACCAGAAAGCCCATGTTTCGGTTCCAGAAATCGTCTGTGGACGCATCAGTCACTGTCTGGTGAGGCAGCGCCTCTGTCAGCGCAAAGCCCAGAAGAACGCGGGCGATATTTTCTATTCCCTCGGTGCGGGTCGGACGGAATCCGTTCTGAAGGAAAGTCACACGTGCGTTTTTGGCAATTTCCTGCAGCTCATAAAACCTGTTTGACGGCATAATATTCCAACTCCTTTTGTATACTTTATTCATCCGTGAATTGATACCAATCAAGCCACGATGATTATGAATTCTACTGTCTCCTGTTCACTGGCATCGCTGCCACGGTACAACAGGTCAACGCGCTTTCTCGTGAAAGCTGTTGAAAATTCATACTATTGGATTCTGCTCTAAGTCTGGTCCTTCCTGTACCGGTGCCTGCACTCCCTGAATATTGTGTCCGTAATCCCGGATGTCCACATAATGCCGATCCCCCTGATGGGTGCCGCGCACTCTGTTGAAACGGTCGGCCAGCATCTGTGCGCGTGCCTTCGCGACCCCGTCTCCGTTTTCGGCTGCCAGGGCCAGCACATCCAGCGCGGTTTTCACGATCTCTTTTCTCTCGGGGTCGTTCTTAACGGACTTTTTGCCCTTCACAAGTGCTTCTACGGCGTCAAAGATCTGCCTGCTGTCCTTCAGGTCCGGAGCCGACAGCGCGTTTTTCAGCGCCGTGTACTCCTGAGAGCGGCCCTCAGTATTCATCCCGGCGGCAATCGTCTGGAACTTGGCTCTGGTATTTGCACTCACCGCATAACGCTCGGGACCGCCCGCCGCAAGCTTGACGATCCTCGTAGGATCTCCGGAAGCGAGCGCCTCGCGGATTTTTTCCGGACCCGCAGCCCTCATCGCTGCCTTGAAATCCACGCTCTGCATCAGGTTTTCAGCGTGTTTTCTCGGGATGCTGACGGAGAAGCGCTTGTTCGGCTCATCCGTATAGAACAGGGCAGACACCGCTTTTGCCGTGTATTCCGGAAGCTTTCGATCCGGGAGGTTCTGCACATGCTCTCTTGTATGAAGTTCAAAATAGCGATGGTAATTCGGCTGGGTATCCATACTCTGCTTCGCGGAGTTTTTCAGCTCCTCCCAGCTTAATCTGTGTCCGAACAGGCGGTCCGTCTTCTCGCGGATCTTCTCGGCCTTCTCAGGGTTCAGCGTATGAAGCATGTTCAGCGTACCGACGACGCGTAGCTTCGTCGCGAGGATTCTTCTCGGATCCTGTCCCTGAAGCGCCTCCACATTGTCAAGGATTCCGTTCAGATACGATTCTCCCTTCTGTACCGCGACCCGTCCGTTTTCGCCGACAGACAGGCGGAACAGGCTGTCCTGGTTCTTCGCCTTATCCATCCGGGTGAGGCTCTTCAGTGCTTTCGTCATCTCCGTGTAATCTTTGTATTCCTGACTGTCCTTTCCCCCAAGATAAGAGGATCCGGCGTCCTTCAGCATCTTCACTGCCGGCGTCAGTTCGCTGCGGCTGACCCAGTTTCCGGCCTTTTCCTGGGCAATAACCAGGTCCTTCATATTGCTGGCGCGATGGAAAATGCTCTCCGGATTCTTGATTTCATTATTGACCACGCCTTTAAATTCATTGACTGCAGCGGTTGTCTGTTCTTTTTCTTCCTGCGACATGCCCTCATAATTCGGTACATATCCTTTAACCGCCTTCGACAGTTCTTCAAAAGCGGTGCCGATGGTTTTGAAAACCTCGTGTTTTTCCTGCTCGGAGGCAAACCCATGATCAAACTTTTCTTTCGCAAGCCTGCCGGCTTCTGCTGCAGCCTCCCATTTGGTTCTGATTGCATCCGGAAGGAACTCGATTTTCATATCATCCCGGAAAAAATCACTCGGGATATATTTCACGATACGATAAGTATCCGACAGAAGACGCGCTTCCTCCAGTGTCAGTCCCTGCTGCATCAGCCGTCTGTAATCCTGAAG
>CAMOZF010000182.1 GCA_946630765.1 uncultured Lachnospiraceae bacterium
AGAAGAATTGAGGGCCTTTTTCGGTGCTAATAAACACCGGGGAAGATGGGAAAAGGAGCAATCTGAAGCGACTTCTAAGCAGATCGACAGGGGAGCCATCAAGTCTTTCTGGCAAAGAGCCATTTCCGCAGGAAGATTACCGGACGGAAGGTATACTTGCCCGATTATTCTTAACCGTTTCGGGCTTGTTAACGGCGAATACCTGACTAATGCAGGAGAACTGTTATTTGGCAATACACATCCTGTTCAGCTTAAGGCAGGTATATTTGCGACCGACGAAAAACTGACATTCCTTGATATGAAGTTCTTTGAAGATAACATCTTCAATCTTTTGAAGACAGCAGAGGATTATATCCTTAGAAATATCCGGTGGAGGACTGAGATTACCGGACTGGAACGTGAAGAAATCCCGGAGATTCCGGCAGCGGTTATTCGTGAGGCGCTTGCAAACTGCTTTGCTCATTCGATTTATCATGGGCGGACAAGTCATGAAATATGTATTCATCCCAGCAAGGTGACAATTTATAGCCCGGGAAATTATGCAAGTGATCACAAACCTGAGGAATACATAAAGTATAACGTGGAATCTGAAATCAGAAATCCAAGCATAGCAAAAATCCTGTTTTTGAGTAAAACCATCGAGCAGTTTGGAAGCGGCTTCAAGAGGATCGACAGTCTTTGTAAGGACGCCGGAATCAAATATACATACGAAAGAAGTGATAACGGCTTCAAATTCATTGTTTACAGGCCGAGAATTATAAGTGACACTACGGATGTCACTTATGATGTCACTTATGGAAAGGTGCTGAATATAACTGAACAGACTGTACTGGCAGTGTTAAAACAGAATCCCGAGATTTCCCGTGAAGAAATGGCGGAAAGAATTTCAAAGACAGTGAGGACGGTACAGAGGGCACTGGTTTCGTTAACAGAGAAGGGTTATATCAGACGTGTGGGGGCAAAGAAGAACTCCACCTGGGAAGTACTTCGGTAGATAAGTTTGAATGCTATAAGAAGCATAGAACATGCATCACACTGAAAATGTTGAATGAGAACGCATTTTAATCCCCCATCTGAGATGCTGCCCGTAGTGACGGCAACAATGGACGGTAAAACCGATGATAAATAAACGACGGCAAAGAGTGCACTGTAAAGGAAAATGATAATTGAATTTTTAACCGATCACCCGGATGGATCAGTTCATGATTTTGAAGAGTTGCTTAATATGAAATCGACGCGTGTGAAGGAGATCCTTTATTCCAAGATAGATACTCAAGATAGTTGATTTGAAGGTGAGCAACTGGAAATGACAAAAAAGAAGAACCAAGAAGCAACAAAACGCTGATATAATGCTGGGATATTGATTTAATGAGTATAAAAATCGTGTACACCGCTGTGTACACCGAGGAGCCATGATGCTGAGAACGGCTCCTTTCTTAGGCTTTTTGATATTTTGCGAACCTCACACGCGAGAGGTCATGGGTTCGATCCCCATTGGCTCCACGGAAATTTGGGAGTGCATCGATGAGATGTGCTCCCTTTTTCGATGCTCGTTTTCCTTGAAAAATAAGGAGTTTTGAGTTTTCTAATTGCAGATCTGAAAATCAGCCGTGCAGGTCCGGATCGTAGCCAATGAAAAGATCCCTGAGGAAAACATCTGCATGTGTGACCCAGAGGTCGAAGTTCGGATCGCCCTTGCCGTTGATGATCTTCCAGCCGGCGTAGCCGTGCGGGTGGCCGGCAAAGGTGTGGATTTCTACCGGGACATCATTCTTCCAGAGCCATGGCAGAAGGCCGTTCATGTTGGCAATGCAGCCGAAATCCTTCCGGCCGATCGCAAAGAAGGTCGGCGGATACTTGAAGTCCGGACGCGAAAGCTCGGTGCCGAGGTGTCTCGCGCCGTAGACACAGAGATAGGCATTTTCGGCGCCGTATTCTTCATCCGCTTCATCCGGCCGGTAGTCCGGATAGTAATCCGTGAATTTCTGCCCTTCGGAGTAGAATTCCGCGCAGGCGTCTCCTGTGACCCCGCCGTTTGAGAAACCGGCGTACGCAAGATGATCTTTATCGAGGCTGTATTTTTCCGCATGACAGCGTATCAGACGGAAGCAGCGCGCGGTGTCCGAAGCGGTATCGAGGCGTGACCAGGGACCGAGACTCGGCCGGCACTGGAGAATGAAGCATTGATAGCCGAGAGCATTGAATTCCTGACCGACTTCATAGCATTCATTGATTGTTCCGGCACCGTGTGTTCCGCCGGCGACGAGCACGATGCCGCCGATCGGTTTCTTCCCTTCCGGCAGAAGCATTTCGAGATAATATGGCCTGAAATCCGGCTCGTGATCATAGGCGTGGTCCGGATTTTCGGTATAGACCGTCTCCTGGGGCATATTGCCCTCTTCCCAGAGATAAATGCGCTCCGGCGCGTCCGAAAGCAGCTGGATCGCGTCCCGTTTCGCCGCGAATTCCTTCTTCAGCACATCCTTTTCTTCCCGTGAGAGCTCCGGAGTCCGGAATTTCATCTGAAATTTGAAAAGATCGATCAGCTCTGCGGCCGGGTAGCGGGTCGGATCCTCGTATTTCGGGATCGCGAGGTTTATTTCCCCGCCGAATTCCTTATTGAACGCGAGCATCGCCTTACGCATTTCTTCGTATTTCTTCGTCACATCATCAGCCATGGCAGAATCCTCCTTTTTCAGCTTAACGGCAACAATTCAGCCCCCGTTCGAAGTGCTTCGCAGATCCATGACCGCAGGGATGAAGAGTTACGCCTTTTGACCCCAATATCATAGCATCGTATGAGGCGTCCGTCATTCGAAAATGTGAAATATATTTTTGATTTTCAACAATTCAGGAGACATTTTTTGAATGACAAAGGGCGCGTCTTGTACTATAATCGTATCATAATGAAATGCAAGGAGAAACTCTGCCATGAATTTTGAACGCCTGACAGCATATCTCAACGGCTTAAAGGAATCCTACGGCGTCCCGGGAGTGGACGTAAAGGTGATGCGGAATCATGAAACGGTTTACCGGCATATGTGCGGATCATCCAGCTATGACGGGAAGCGTGCGGTATCCGAACATGATCTGTACGATATTTATTCGATGTCAAAGATTGCGACGATGACGGCAGTCATGCAGTGCGTGGAGCGGGGGCTTGTGGCGCTCGATGATGAGGTTTCGAAATATCTGCCGGAATACGCAGAGATGTATTATGTCCCGGATTTCAAATTCGAATGGCCGCCGAAGCCGCTGACTCAGGCGGAGGCGACCGAGAAAGCGACAAATCCGATCCGGATCTGGAACCTGATGTCGATGACGGCGGGACTTGGCTACGATACGGCTTCCGAGTCGATCCGGGAAGTGCAGGAGAAGACTGGCGGCGAGGGCTCGACCCGCGAATTTGTCCGCGCCATCGCGAAGAATCCGCTTCTCTACAATCCGAATACCCATTATCTGTATTCTCTGGCGCATGATGTGCTGGCGGGGGTTGTGGAAGTTGTAAGCGGCATGCGCTTCGGCGAATACATGCGGAAGAATATCTTTGACCCGCTGGGCATGAAGGAAATCTGGTATCAGGTGCCGGCGGAGGAAAAAGGCCGGCTTGCGGCACAGTACGCGCTGGATTTTATGACGGGAGAGATGACAGAGAAGGAAGGCAATACCTACCGCCTTTCGAAAAACTACGAAAGCGGCGGCGCGGGTGTCTGCACCTCTGTTGACGAATACAGCAAGCTTCTGGACGCGCTTGCCTGCAATGGTGTCGGAGCAACCGGCGCGCGGATTCTTTCCGAGGCATCTGTCCGCGAGATGGGCACGAACCGTCTCAGCCCGGAACAGATCCTGGAATTCCAGCAGGGCATGCGCCTCGGCTACGGCTATGGTCTCGGCGTCCGTGTGCTGATCGACGGCCGGTATTCGAAATCGCCTGTGGGCGAATTCGGCTGGGACGGCGCGGCGGGCGCCTATGCGCTGATCGATCCGGTGAACCATATTTCGGTTTACTACGGCCAGCAGGTTCTCGGCATGGTCAAATCCTACGCCGAGATCCATCCGGCGGTCAGAGACCTGGTCTACGAGGGATTTGCGGAAGGATAAGCGCCGCGAAATCCCCGATACGGCTGAAAGGAAGCAGCAATGAAGAAAAAACGCAAATCCATTTCCGCCATATTTACGATCCATCAGTTCACGATCGTTGCAGTTATCCTGCTGTTCTTTATGGCCGCCGGTTTTGCTCTGATCGCGGCGGAGAGACGGTCGGCGCAGCAGGAGCGCAGTTCCCAGCTGAGCGAGGCTCAGAATGCTGTGAGAAACCGGCTGGAGCGGATTGACAGCAGCGTATTTGAGACGCTGACGACGACGAGCGGCAGTTATGGCGGCCTGTGGTCAACTGAGAATGGCAAGAAAGTCATCGACAAGCTGCGTCTGAAGCAGCTGATTTACGAGAAACAGATCCTGAATACCGATATGCGTTTCTTCTTCGCTTTCTGCCCCGGGGATTTCATGATATTCCAGCCCGGGCAGCAGACGACGGTTCCTTTCGAGGAGAGGATTGCGGTGAAGGACTGGCTGGGGGCCGAGCTCCCCAGGGATCCGGCGGATTTCAAC
>CAMOZF010000183.1 GCA_946630765.1 uncultured Lachnospiraceae bacterium
AGCGCGGCAGGAACAGGAAACCAGACGTGAACAGGAGACGAGACACGAACAGGACTATACCCGAAGAAACACGGAACATGAGAAAAGCCGTGATTCCGAGCTCTCCAGAAAAGAAGCCGCCCGCATGATGTTCGGCTCCTGCCGCAGCTTTGAACAGCTCCAGGCCAAGCACCGCATGCTCCAGAAGGTCGTCCATCCGGACAACGGCGGCGACAACGAGTTGTATCTTGCGCTCGAAGAAGTGTATGAAGAACTGAAAAAAGAGCTTCTGTAAAATGAAACCCCTGCCGCCGCAGGGGTTTTCATCATTTCTGTCTTCTCTTTTCCAGAAGCACCTTGCCTTCTTTTCCGGTCATGTGCTCGATCGTGATCCGGACACAGCAGGTGTGAACCGCGGCTTCGCGGATTTCCTCTTCCACGAGGTCCGGAAAGGCGCCGGAATATTTGTAGCCGACGAGGCGAAGCGAATGAACCTTCTCGTCGTGGTCGGTGACTTCCTCCGCACGTCCGAAGCAGATCACCGACTTATAGGCGGTTGTCCGGTCTTTTTCGACCACTTCGTCCTGATCAATGACGGTAAAGCTGACCTTGTTGTTTTTGCGGATCGATTCGATCTTATGCCCCGTCATTGCCCCGTGAAAGTGAATTTTTCCGTCCTCATAGGCAAAATTCACCGGGACGGTATATGGATAGCCGTCATCACCGATCACGCCCAGAATGCCCGTTTTTCCGCCTTCTAAGATCGCTATGGATTCCTCGTCCGGAATCTGCTGTGCTTTTCTTCTCATTTCACGAAACATTTTCTGTCCTCCCGGTTGTCCGTTTACTTTTTATTCCGGCTCATGACAAAGCCGAATACCGCGCCGACGATGCCGCCGGCGATATGCGTCAGCTGTGAAATATTGTCCCTGACGAAAAAGCCTTCATAGATCTGCTGGCCGAGGTATAAAGCGGTCACGAGGATAAAGGTAATCGGCACCTCCCGGTCGCGGATACCGGTCATTGAGGCCAGAAGAATCATTGCAAAAACCACGCCCGACGCGCCCAGAAGCGCGGTGGACGGGAAGATAATAAAATGGATAATCCCGGTGACAAGCGCGGTCAGAAGGATCATCACGATGATCGGGCCCGAACCGTAACGCTCCTCGAGCATCGGGCCGATCACGAGGATCATCATGAGATTTCCCGCAAGATGCGTCAGATTCGCGTGGCCGAATATATGGCCGAAAAAGCGAAGATACGTCATCGGATTCCGAAGCGACGAACGGTAAACGCTGAAAAGAAGCCGCGTCGATGCGTCGCCCGTGACGCCCCCGAGGATCAGTGCAGCGGTACAGATCAGCGTAAATGTCAGTATAACCGGCGCATTCAGCACGATTTTAAATCTTTTCTTCTGTACGCTCTGTCTTTTCATAAGGCCTTCTCCTCTTTAGATTCTGCACCATTTCGGCGTTTTTCTCAATCAGGTATCCCCGGGAAAGTTTACCACATCGGACGCCGAACTTCAAGCACAAATCCTGCAGATGGAAAAACTCCCCTTGCGCGATTCCGCCTTTCCTGCTACAATGTAGAAAAAGTCCGACAACAAAAAAAGACGGAGGTATACCCATGCAAATCGGAATCGGCACGTATTCATTCGGCGGGATCGAGAGCTTTCTCGGTCTTGGACCGACACTTCTTGAGAAATTCCGGACCATCAAGGCCCTCGGATATGATTTTGTAGAACTTCTCCCGGCGGATCTTGAAAATGACACGGAAGATCTGAAAAAATGGCTCGAGGAAACCGGCCTCAGCGTAAGCTCCGTTCATGCGGAACCGACAGAGGCTGTCGTAAAGAAAATGGCCGCGCTGGGCGGAAAGGCCGTCATCTGGGCCGGAACGCCCTTCAACAATACCGAAGAGGCCAAAACACTGGCGAAGAAGCTGGATGAGATGGCTGAGATGGCCGCGCCCTACGGCATCCGAATCGGCTATCACAATCACAGTCAGGAATTCTATGTGGATCAGGCGAAGCCGATCCTTGAGACCGTGATCGAGAACAGCTCGAAATGCTTCTTCCAGCTCGACTGCGGCTGGGCAATGAACGCCGGCACCTATCCGCCGTCCTTCATCCGCCGCTACAGAAACCGTTTCCTTTCGATTCACGTCAAGGAAAACAGCCGCGTACAGGGTCCCGGCCCCCAGCCCGCGTCCATGTATGCCGAGAAGAAGGCTTCTCCCTTCCAGAACCTAAAGGAACTGCCTGTTGAGCAGCGCGAAAAAATGCTCGCCGAAATCAAGGCGCGGATGGACAGTCCGGAGAGCAAAAAGCGCTTTGAAGTTCAGTGCAGACTCGGCGCGCCGGAGTCCAATATCAACTGGCAGGAGATCAAGAACGCCCTTGACGAGCAGGACTTCGAGGCCTTCTGGATCGTGGAGCGCGAAGGCTTCTACGATGAGCACGACAAATGTCTTGCGGATGACGTCGAATGGCTGAAGGCGAACATCCACTGAAGCATTGAACCGTAAATAAAACCGCCGCAGCGCGAGGATCCTTCAGAAGTCCTCCGCCTGCGGCGGTTTTTCATGCGATTGTCCGTTTCCCGGAATCACTCAAAGGCGTCCCCGTAGAGCGTTTCCGCGATCTCCGAGACCGAGATGCCGTTCTCTTCCCCGTGATTACTCAGAACGATGACGGCCTGAGACTTCTCACTGTCGAAAAGGATCTGGCAGCTGTAACGGGAGGTTTCTCCCCCGTGTCCCACGATGCCGTCCGGCCGGATCCCCCAGCCAAGGCCCGACTGTGCGCTTCCCTCGGCTTTTTTCTGCGGCGTGATGGAAAGCGTCCTGCCTTCATCAAGCTGATCCCTGAAGAAAAGCCGCACATAGGCCGCAAGGTCCGTCACGTCCCCGGAAAGTCCGGCGGCCGGAAGGAAGGCGTCGTCCTGCTGCCAGGACCACCCCCGATCAGGCGGCGAATCAAAAGAAAAGCCCGTATCCGGAAGTCCCAGGTCCTCTGAAATGAAGTCCGCCATCACCTCGGAAAACGGCCGTCCCTCAATTGACTCTACGACTTTTCCGAGCACCGCATAGCCGAAATTGGAAAAGCTGTAGCTGTAGGGGCCCTTCTGCCCCGTGGAGAAGCGCCGCATGAAGACCGTCACCCGTTCCGAGGAAATGCCGCCGTAGGGGTTCTTCCCGAGGCGGTATTTCGCCATCTGGATAAATCCGTTCGTCCGGTAATCCTCATAGGCCGAGGTGTGCGTCAGAAGCTCGAGAAGCGTCGGATCGTATTTCCCGCCGAAATCAATATAGCGGCTCACAGGGTCCGAGAGGCTGAGCTTTCCTTCGGAGACGTACTTTCCGAAAAGCGCCCCGACAAAGGTTTTACTCAGCGAGCCCAGCTCGTAGGCCTTGAAAAATCCCGCGTATTCCGCATCCAGTTCGCTGCCTCCGCCCGCCGGAATCTCCGGGACGGATCCCGCGCTGATCTCTTCCGTGACGGAAAGCTTCTGTGCACCCTCCGCGCCGTATCCGCGGATTTCCACCTGACTGCCGGTGATCACTGCCGTGGTCAGCCGAAGGTCCTTCTGCTTCCTTCCGTAGGCCGTGATCAGGGTCTCCACGGACCTTTCTCCTGCGGATTCCGCCTGGCGCCTGCCGTCATTCATCCTCAGAATGCCGATGACCAGAAGAAGCGCGGCAAGCACCACGCAGGCAAGAAAAACTCTTTTCTTTTCCGGTTTCATGAATTTCTTATCCATTCGTACAGAAGCGGATCGCGTTCTCGACCAGTCTCAGGAAAGAAGGATGCTCGATCGCCCAGATCGTATGACCCGGCGTATAGGCGACCACCTTGCCCTTTCCGACTTCACGCCAGTAGCCAGCGATCTGCGTGTCGTCTCCGTGGGAGGTGCTGTGGGCAAAGACCTTCGCATCCGAAACGACCATTTTGATATGATAATGCTCATCCCGCAGGCAGTAGTCCTCGCAGCCCTCCGTGAGCGCGCAGTCCTCGAAATGCACGCTGGTCTCGCATCTCGGGGGATGTCCGACGAAGACATTTCCGACAAGCTCGGCCATTTCCTCGCCTTCATGCCAGCAGTTTCCGGCGTGCAGCGCGATCAGTCCGCCGCCCGCTTCAACATAGGCCTTAAAGTCTCTTGGCATCACCTCGCTGACGCCCTCCTCAAACCAGACCGCGCGTGAATTCGCGGCGTTCAGAGAATTTCCCTTGAAAAGCAGCACGCAGGCAAACTCTTTTAAGTACTCCGGCGTCAGAAAATCCTTGGCTGTACGGATATAGGTGATGTCGTATTTGTCATTGAGTGAAGAAAGTCCCTTCTCCACCACCTCTGCCGGATGCCACATGTCATCCGAAATCACTAAAAGCTTCATTTTGCACCTCCATGCAGGTTAACTGTTGCGTCTATTCTAACAAAGAGAAGCCCGGCCGTCAATCACCGCTTTCAGATAAAGGGGTTCCAGAAGCGGCCGCCGTTTATGATGTTCAGCACAATCGCCGCCGCAAGAAGCAGTCCGCAGAAAAGCATCGAGAGAATGTCCCCCGCCTTAAACGGCCGCTCCATGTACCAGGGTCTTTTCTTGTGTTTTCC
>CAMOZF010000184.1 GCA_946630765.1 uncultured Lachnospiraceae bacterium
ACGCTGGAGATCATGGGCGAGCCGTATACCGTCGTCGGTATCGCGAGCCAGGTGATCCTTCAGGAGCCGGTAATCAATAACCTTCAGGACTATTACATGTACGCCGGGCAGAACGGCGGAACGATCTATATCCCCGACGTCTGCTGGGATATCAGCTTCCGCTACGACGAGCCGCAGAAGCTTGTGATCCGCGCAGAGAGCACGGACGAGATGGCGACGGCCGGAAAGGCTGCCGCGGACTGGCTGACGGAAAATGTGATCAGCGGAAATACCTATGCCTACAAGGCCTCGGATCTTCTGGAGCAGGCCAGTAACCTGCAGTCTCTGTCGGAGACGACGAACAATCAGCTGATCTGGATTGCCGGAATTTCGCTTCTTGTCGGCGGTATCGTCGTCAGTAATATTATGCTGGTCTCCGTCACGGAGCGGACGCGCGAGATCGGTCTGAAGATCGCGATCGGCGCGCGGGGCGGACGGATCCTCTGGCAGTTCCTGACGGAAGCCGCGGTTCTGACGCTGATGGGCGGACTTCTGGGCGTTGCGGCCGGCATCGGCCTTGCCTACATGCTCAGTAACGTCATGGGCACCCCGGTAGCGATATCCATTCCGGCCTGTGTGATCGCGGTCGCCTTCTCGACGCTGATCGGCGTGATCTTCGGCCTGGTGCCTGCCGTAAAGGCCTCCAGACTGAACCCGATTGAAGCGCTGAGACACGAGTAAAGCGGGCAGTAAAAAGCAGCCATATTTGGGAGTGCATCCCAGATATGGCTGCTTTTTTCATAAAAAACCGGGCATTTTGTGCCCGGTTTTGTGATATGACCCGCGAAATGTTATTCGGCGGTAAGTGTAAGCGTCTTCGGCGCAAGGCCTTCACCTTCGACCGTGACCCGGATCTCGCCCGCGCTCAGCCCTGCACGGACAATCAGAAGCGCTTTTCCGTAGTAGGTTTTGTGGCTGTCCTTATAGAAGCGCTCCTTCTGATAGGGCTCTGCGGAGCCGAAGGCCTGAAGCGTTCCCGCGCCCTCGACCGTGACTTTGAGCTTCCGGTCGGCGGAGGATTTTGTGACGCCGTTCTCGCCGACAAGGTCGATATTGATGAAGGAAAGTGCCTGACCGTCCGCCGGGAGCCGGTCATTTTCCGCGCGAAGGCAGAGCTGGGTCTGTCCCTCTGCGGTGTGGAGCTCGGCTTCGCCGACGATATTTCCGGCGCTGTCCCTTGCGACTGTGCGGATCGTGCCGGGGATGTAAGCGACCTTCTTGAAATGCGCCTGCTTTTCCTTGAGCGGCTTTTTCCCGATCAGTTTGTCATTGACAAAGAGCTCGGCTTCGGCGCCTTCCGCGTACACGACGACCTCGGACTTCCGACCCTCGCAGCCTTCCCAGGACCAGCTTTCCACGGCGTCAGTGTTGCGCCACATCGAGATGCCCTTTTTGTCGCCGACGTGCGTGTAGGGCTCCACTGCGATCACCGGCGCCTGCGGCAGGCCGAAGACGATGCGGTTCCAGTAGGCTTCGGGACGCTTTTTCCCGAGAATGTCGATGACGCCGGAGCCTGCGGAGATGATCAGGGCGTCATTCGGCTTTTTCTTATTGGTGTAGCGGACCATGCCGATGCCGGCCTCGCCGAGATAGTCCCAGCCGGTCCACATGAAATCGCCCGTGAGATTCGGGATCGCTTTGACCTTTTCCCAGTTCTTATAGATCGCCGGCGGCAGCGTCTCGGAGCCGACAAAGGGACGGTCGGGGTAGAGCGCGGCTTCCTTCTCGTAGCGCGCGCGGGCGTAGTTGTAGCCGGGCATATCGAGCGCGCCGCAGACCTTTTCGACGATCCGGTCGGCGCCCTTTTTCGCGGCCATCTTGTCCATGATGTCGCCCATCCGGTTCATCAGCATGTTGAAAAATTCGCTTGTGGGGGCCGTCGTGAGGGCGTCGGCGTTCGGCTTCTTCTCGTCGTCCTTCTCATTTCCGCCGGCATTTCCGTACATGCCCTTGCCCTTCGCGACCATTACGGCGAGCATCAGATTGATGCCGAGGGTTGTCGGACGCGTGGGGTCCAGTTCGCGCACGGTGTCCGCCATCTCCTTACAGAGATGCTGGCCCTCTTCGGCGCCGAGATCGGAGATTTCATTGCCGATCGAATAGAGGATGACCGAGGGGTGGGTGTAGTCCTTCTCCACCATTGCGCGGATATCGTCCTTCCAGTATTTGCCGAAATCCTCCTTCGCGTAGTCATAGGGATTCTTGTGGATCAGCCACATGTCGAAGCTTTCGTCCATGACATACATGCCGAGGCGGTCGCAGGCGTCGAGCATGCTCTTACTGATCGGATTGTGGGAGGAGCGGATCGCGTTGAAGCCGGCCTCCTTGAGGATGCGGACGCGGCGTTCTTCGGCGTCCGGGAATGCGGCCGCGCCGAGGATGCCGTTGTCGTGATGAATGCAGGCGCCGCGAAGGAGTGTTTCCGTTCCGTTGACGAAAAGGCCCTTGCCGCTCCAGGAAAGCGTCCGGATGCCGAAAGCAGTTTCCGCAGAGTCGGTGACCGTACCGTCTTCCTTCAGCGTCACACGGCAGCAGTAGAGGTTCGGGCTCTCGGCGGACCAGAGGCGCGCGTTCGGAAGGACGATTTCCGCACCGCTTCCGGAGGCGCTGGCAATGACCTGTTCCCCGTCAAGAATCTCGATATCAATCACCGGGTAAAGCGCAGTTTCTGCGGGCGTTCCGAGGCAGGCGACATCGACACGGATCCGGTCCTGATCAAGCGTCGTCACGCGGATACCTTCCGGTGCGATCGCGTATTTCGGCCCGACAAATAGCGATACCGGGCGGATCACGCCGGAGCCGGAGTACCAGCGGCTGTTCGGAGCCTTGCTGTTGTCGGCGATGATCGTCAGCTCATTGTCCCCGCCGAACTGAAGCGCTCCGCTGAGATCCGTGTAGAAATTGGTGTAGCCGTAGGCGTGGAAATTCAGCTCCTGACCGTTCAGAAGTACCGACGCGTTTCTGTAAACGGCCTCACATTCGAGGATGACCTGCTGATCGCGCCACTGATCGGGCGCGGTAAAGACCTTCCGGTAAATGTATTTCCCGGGCAGGAAGAAGCCGCCGGCGCCGCCGACAGGCGAGTCCTTTTCTCTTTTTTCATAGATCATGCAGTCGTGCGGAAGTGTGACTGCGTGCCGCATTCCGGTACCGTCCTTTTCAACGGTCCAGTCCAGGTTGAAGTTCAGCTTTTTCATGGCGTGCTCCTTGTTGGTTTTGTAAGTGTCATCCTGAGCGGAGGCCGAAGGCCGGAGTCGAAGGATCCCATGACTTTGTCGATGCCGGGATGACAGTCTTGTAATTCTCTGTTTCTTATATTATAATTGTCATAAACATCTTTTCCAAGGGCAGAATTAGGGGCAAAAAGGCAGATTTACAACAGATTCAATACTATAAAAAGCATTTTAAGGATCGGAGGCGTGTGAAAATGTTCATGCTGAGCAGGACGGCGCATGGCAAAATGAATATCGGCGGGTCGGGGCTTTCGGCGGATGCGCTGGCGAAAATAGCCGATCGGGTGCATTTTTCGGGAAATGAGGCGCCGGACGATCTGGCGGACGAGTCGCTTCTTCTGGAGGTTCCGGAGCGTTTTGAGATGGAAGAGCCGTTTCACCTGATGTTCATGACGATGCGCGAGGATCAGGACGCGTCCTCCATGGTTCTGATGCAGGCGTCTCCGGAAGGCATGCTTTATCTTTCGGAGACCGTTCCCGGCCAGAGCCTTCAGTTTCTGAACCGCCGGAATCTGCACCGGCATGATTTCTACGAACTTCTGTATGTGATCGAGGGGGACATTTACCAGAATATCGAGCACAGCCGCCATTACTATCCGGAGGGCAGCTGCTGCCTGCTGAACCCGAATGTCTACCATTCCGAGGAGTCCTACGGCAATCAGCGGATTGTCTTTCTGGGCCTTCGGCAGGATTTTCTTCAGAAAATTGTAAATGCCGCGCACTTTTTCCCGGAGGAGGATGCGGAGGCCTTCCGGAATCTCCTGGCCTTTCTGAAGCTGCAGGATCCGGGCTCCGAATTCTCCGGGAAGGCGTCGATGGACTTCATACCGCTCGAGTCCGATCAGTGGGTTCGTGAAAATATGCACGACGTTTTTGAACGGATTCTCTGGATCATGAAGCAGCCGGAGGCCGGCGCGAGCCTTCAGATCAGCGCCCTGATCCTTCGAATGCTCTGCCTCCTTTTCGATCCTGCGCATTACCGTCACAGTCCGGTGCAGTTCGCTTCCGGCCGGGAGGAGCTTCTTTTCAGGGAGATCACCGACTATCTGAGGCTGCACCACGGAAAGCCCAGAAGGAGCGAGCTCGCGGCGCGCTTTCACTATTCGGGCGACTATCTGTATAAAACCGTCCGCAAATTCACCGGCCTTTCGTTGTCGGACTACGCATCGAAAATCACGCTCGATCTGGCCGCCCATCTCCTCCGGACGAGCACCCTCCCAATAACCGAGCTGATCCGCAGCCTCGGCTACACCAACCAGACCTTCTTCTACCGCCAGTTCCGCGAAACCTACGGCATGAGCCCCCGCGAATACCGGCAGCA
>CAMOZF010000185.1 GCA_946630765.1 uncultured Lachnospiraceae bacterium
ACCGCTTCTTGCGGAGAACGCGCGGGAAGTCGGAGAGGGACTGATCGACCCGGAGAAACGGATTGATGTCAATGAGTTTATGGCAAACGGCGTTATGGACGTCGGAAAGATCATTACGATTCCGCCGGTCACGAAGATGCTGGAGCTTATCGATACGGCTGTCGATATCAGCGGCTACAATTACATGATTTCCCGCTATGAAGAGGATGCCGTGAACTATCCGAACCGGATCATTCTCGGGACAGAGACACACTCCAGGCGGATTCCCGATCACTGGGCGGCCATGAAAAAGCACCACAATATCATCGGCGATTTCATCTGGTGCAGCCACACCTATCTTGGCGAAAATGGGGGAAAGGAGAATTTCCCACAGATCATGAACGAGAGCGCCGATCTGACGGTGATCGGTGATCCGAAGCCCTGCTGTTATTACCGGGCCATCTCGCTTGGCCTTCGGAAGGCGCCGTACATTGCTGTTCGGACGCCCGAAAAGAGTCAGACTGTGATGCAGACCGGTCCCTGGGTGCTGACGGATGCGATCGACTGCTGGGACTTCCCGGGGCAGGAAGGCGAAGAATGTGATGTTGAAGTTTACTATGCAGGAAGCAGCGTGGAGCTTTTCCTGAACGGAAGGTCTCTTGGAAACGGTACGCCGGATCCGGAACAGCCCGGCCGCGTGACCTACCGGGTTCCCTACGAGCCGGGCGAGCTTCTTGCGGTATCAAAGACGGAAACAGGAGAGGAAAAGTATACGCTGAAGACGAAAGGCGCGGGAGAAGTCATTGAGCTGCAGCTGGAAGAGAATCCGTTTTCGAACAAGGACGGTCTCGTTTATGTCAATGCTACGATCCGGAACCGGCAGGGAGAAGCGGTGCATGCTTTCGTGCCGGATCTGACAGTGTCGCTTGACGGCAAGGCATATTCACTTCTTGCGTTCGGCGGACAGGGGAGCGCGCATGCCGGCGGATTTACGAAAAGCACGGTGGATATTCATGACGGCAGGGCGCTGGTTATTCTCAGGAAAACCGGTGAAGAGAAGTGCGTGCTCAGGGTATCCGGAACGGGACTTCAGACAGCGGAATTGAAATTATAATCAATCTGGGAGCATGTTGTGAACAACAGGAACTATCTCTATCATTTTGAATATATTTCACGGGATACGGACATTGAGAGCTCACCGGATGAACTGCGGATTCTGTATATTGTGGATGGCGAATGCCGCGTCGTTTCAGACGGCGAGGTCAGCCTGATGCGGCGCGCGGACATTCTGTGCATCAATCCGATGACGGAAGGAAAGCTTGAGGCAAAAGACCGGCTTCTTGCGGCGGTTCTGATGATTCCGTATTACGAGCTTTGCCAGACGATGGGCCGGATGGCGCGCTTTTATCTGGACAGTACGAAGTCCGGCGGCGCGCTGATCGTGGAGACGCAGAATATTATCCGCGGACTTCTGATGGCAGAGGTCGGCGAACCGGAGAAGAACCGCCTGCAGGCGATGGGGCTCTACTACCTTGTCCTTCAGAAGCTGGTGGCGGATTTCGCGATTGAGCAGGATACGCGCGGGGCGAAGGATGAGCGGGAAGCGAAGGCAATTGAGCTTCTGCAGAATGTCTGGCTGAATTACCGGAATGATATCAGCCTGACCTCGCTGGCTTCGGAAATGTATCTTTCCAGGTCGACGGTCTCCCGCCTTTTCAAGCGCTATACCGGGCAGGACTTCCCGGAGTATCTCAGAAACCTCCGGCTTCGTGCGGTCCGCGCGGAGCTTTTGCGGACGGACAAGAGCATTACGGACATCGCGCTGGACTGCGGCTTTTCTTCCTCGTCTGTGATGAATCGAAGCTTCCGGGAGGTTTATCAGATCACACCCGGCCAGTACAGAGAAGAGCAGGCGGTATCGGCAGCTACGGATGAAGCGGAGCTTCGTGAGGTGAAGGATATCCTGCTGCAGGAGGGAAATCTTCGGATTTCGGAAGGAGAGCGTCTGGAGATCATACCGATTCCTGTCCATGAAGCGGTGCCGCAGAATTTCTGGAAGAACCGGGTGCTCAATGTCGGCACCATGTCCTCGCTCTTCAACGCGCGTATGCAGGAGCAGGTGCTTTTCCTGCAGGAGCGGCTGGAGATCGAGTACATCAGACTCTGGAATCCTTTTGCGCTCAGCATGATGGTCTATGACGAGAAGAGCAGAGAATACAATTTCTCCTTTATGGATGAAATTTTCGATTTCTGTGTCGATCATCATTTTAAGGTGTATATTGACCTTGCGCCGCGGCGGGAACGGAACATGGCGAATGAACGGACGGAAATTGCGGGAAGCTCGACGCGGGGGCAGTTCGCTTCCCTGAGAGACTGGCTGGATGCGCTTCACGCAATGATCCTGCACCTCCGTTCCAGATACCGCGAAGAGGTCGTGCGGTACTGGATTTTCGAGCTTACCTTTTTCCTCAATGACATGCCCTACCACGGCGGTGATTATAACGAGGCGAAGCTTTGGGATGAGAGCTATGAGGTGATCAAGTCCATCATTCCGGAAGCGAGAATTGCCGGCCCGGGTCTTCTTACGAGTTCGGACCCCGGAAAGGATGAGGAGATTATCCGGGAACTGAAACGAAACTCCCGACATATGCCGGACATATTTACAAGCATGCATTTTCCGTATCTGATTGCCGGAGAACTGTATGGAAGCGGTTTTGTACGTAATCCCGACCGGTTTTTCTTCAAGAATGAAACAACCCGGATCCGGGAACTACTGTCGGCCATCGACTTTCAGGGAGAGTACTGGGTGACGGATTTCGGTATCAGCATTTCCAACCGGAATTATATCCAGGACAGCTGCTACCGCGGTGCGGAGATCCTGGACAGTATTCTGACAAGTCTTGACCAGGTCGATTCGGTGGCGGTTTTCTACGCATCCGACCTTCTGTCTACCTTCTCGGACTCGGCAAGCGTCCTCTCCGGTTCCGGGGGCGTGCTCTCGAGAAGCGGCATCCGTAAACCCGCCTACTATGCCTTCCGTTTCCTCCGGCAGCTCGGAGACCATAAGATCGTGCTGACGCAAAACTGTATCGCCACCTGTACGCGGCCGGATGATATCAGTATTCTCTGCTGGAATAAGCGTTCTCTCGGACCGAAATACTATATGACGGACGAAAACGCCGTCAAACTGTCCGAGCTTGATCAGTATTTTGAAAGCAGCGATCCTTACTGGATGGAACTCCAGATCTCGGATCTGGAGCCGGGTCTGCGCTATCGGATCCGGCAGCGTATCCTGAATACAAACAACGGATCCCCGCTTCACAGCTGGATGAACCTCGGTGCGACGGACAGCTTAAGCCGCGACGACCTCGAGTACCTGAGCCAGACCTGCGTACCGGCTGTACAGATGCAGGAAAAGGAGGCGGAGAGCGGGATGCTCCGCATCAGTTTCAGAATGGAAGCCAATGAAATGCGCATGATTCATATTACAAGAGCGTAATAAACGGTGAAAACAGAAAAACTGCCGTATGGCAGAACAGTTCGTACGGCAGTTTTTTTGCGACCTGTAAAGAAGTATATTTGTCACGTGATGTGAACGGCACGATTTGCAAAACGTGCAGCCTGGAGAAAAATGCGAGACAGCATAACGCACAAATCATCAAAAAGATCAGCGCGAATTGAAAGGCTGAAAATTGTAAAACTGTTTATACTCGTATCAACAGTTAAGAAACAAGCGATGGAACAGAATCTTCGGATTTCCAGAAAGAACATGAAAAAAGGAGCGTGAAAATGTTCACTTATGATCGGAAAGGGCCGAAGCGCGGAATTGCCTTCTACAGCTATTCGGCAGAGTACGGTCTGACAAAGACCCTCGAGGATTGCTTTGAAGATACCCACGACATGGGTGCCCATGGCATTGAAATTCTCGCAAACACGCACATTGAAAACTATCCTTACCCTTCCGACGCCTGGGTGGAAAACTGGCACCGGCTCTGCGAGAAATACGAAGTCGTTCCGGTGGAATACGGCCACTGGATTGACAGCCACGTGATCCGCGGGCGCGAGCTCACGACGGAGGAATCGATCGAGATGCTGGAGCGGGACATCCGCCTCGCGCATCGCCTCGGATTCACCGTGATGCGGACCAAGATGCCGGTCATTAATGGCGCACTGGAGCCTGTCGAAAACTGGCGCGAGATCATCAGAGGCGCGCTGCCGCTCGCGGAAAAGATGAACGTCAGGATGTGTCCCGAGATCCACACCCCCTCGAATCTGAAGGGAAAGATGGTACAGGATTACGTCGAATTCATCAAAGAGACGGGAACCAAAAACTTCGGCCTCAACATCGACTTCTCGGTATTCCGCACAGGTTTCAGGGAAGGAGAGTGGAGAAGCCCGGATTACGAAGCGAACAAGCCTGAAGACATCATTCCGCTTCTTCCCTACATTTACTGCTGCCACGCGAAGTTCATCAACATGAGCGATGACTTCGAGGAGACTACGATCCCGTATCCCGAGATCATTAAGATCCTGCAGGATTACGGCTGGGACGGATATCTCTTAAGTGAATACGAAGGTGCGGACA
>CAMOZF010000186.1 GCA_946630765.1 uncultured Lachnospiraceae bacterium
GCCGGAGGTTCTTTCCCCCTGATTTTACGGGCGCTGCTTCAGGAGCTCCCTGGATTCTGCTCCCGACAGTTATTTTTTCTTTGCGGCTTTTTCGGCCTGCTTTTTCAGATATTTTGCGTTCTCTGTCTCAAAATCCAGTCCTTTCTTTTCACATCGGGCCTTCAGATGCCCGTCCTTCGCCTCGACAAAGCCGTGCTTCCCGGCCGGCGCGTCGAGAAGCGCGCGCATGTCGAGCGCGCCGGTATTCGGCTTCACCTTATCAAAATGCATGGGATGGTTCATGGATCTACCTCCGAAAATCAGTGGGTTTCAGTTTTTCTGCGCGTATTTTATCGGAAAAATGAGCGGAGAGTATTTCAAAATCAGATACAATATTATATAATCTGATACAAACAGAGGGAATTTGCGGAAAAAAGGACGGTTTCATAAAGAACAGAGGAAAGGGAGGGAGAAATGAGCACAGCGCGGGAAGGCGCCGCAGGCACGGACACGCAGGCGGCAAAGGAATCGGCGGAGACCGTGGAGCTCTGCAGACAGTTTTACATCGCGACCGGCATACCGATCGTGCTGTTTTCGGGACAGGAGATTATTTACTCGAGCATCGGGGAATTTCTGGACTTCTTTCCGACGACAACGCTGCCGCTTCAGGAGACGACGAAGAATCCGGAGTTCTGCGGAACGATGCCGGACATTCCCTACGGGCGCGTGCAGATCGAGGGAACGGGTCTGCAGGTGATCCTCGGGCCGGTGTTTTCCTACCGGGTGGACGAGCGCATCATCCGCGCCTACATGCACGAATACAGTATCCCGCCGGAATACCGCGAGGGGCTGACGGAGTACATGAATGCGCTGCCGGTGCTGACCTATATCCAGTTCGCGAATTACATTCTGATGCTGCACCGGATCCTGAACGGAAAGCTGGTCGACACGGACACTTTCCTTGAAATGCAGGGGAACGGGCCGGAAACGCCGGCGGCGGAGGAACTTCAGAATGCGAGGAAGCTTCAGGAGCGGGGCGGAAGAGCGGAAAATGGCGAAGCGCCGGACGAAAAGCCTTCACAGGGCGGTTCCGAGGAGGCGTATCTCAGGCACCTGAAGTACAGAAAAGAGAAGCTTTTCCAGCTGATCCGCCTCGGAAATGAAAAGTTGCTGTCCGAATATCTGGCGCGGCATCCGGGGATGTTCGACGCGCCGAAATGCTCGCCCTCCCCTGTGCGTCAGGCAAGGGACGAGTTCATTATGCTGATGACGGAGGCGTCCCTGCGCTGCCTGGATGCGGCAGGCGTCCCGCCGAGAAGGATCCGGGAAATGCAGAGCGCCTACATCCAGAAATGTGAGCAGCTGCAGTCGGTGGAAATCATTCACTGGCTCCGGCACGGCATGCTTCTCGAGCTGTGCCGTCAGGCAGCCCGCGCGAAGCTTCCGGAAAATGTCAGTACGGAGCTTCTGCAGTGTCTGCAGTACATCCGGGAAAACCTCGGTGAAAAGCTGAGCCTCAAGGAGATCGCCGGAAATATCGGGCGGAGCGTCTCCTATATGCAGAAGCTGTTCCAAAGGGAGCTCCTGACCTCCCCCGGCGTCTACATTGCACAGTGCCGCACGGAAAGCGCGAAGGAGCTTCTTTCCAGCCCGGACAGCCTCGCGGAAATCGCCTACCGTCTCGGCTACTCCAGCCAGGCCCATTTCCAGACCGCCTTCAAAAAAGCCACGGGCACCAGCCCGCAGCAGTACAGAAAGAATATTTTGATTTCTTGAAAAACTGTAACGACCCTTCCGGAAATTACGCTGTACAGGGTGAGAGGGGAAACCTAAGACGGAGAAAGCCCCGCTTGAAGGCTTCAGTAAAGGAGAAAGAGTTCATGGACGACCGGTCGATCATCAATCTTTATCTGAAACGGGACGAAAGCGCGGTGGAGGAAACCGCGAAAAGCTACGGCGCGATGCTCCGCCGCTTTGCCGCGCGGATTCTGGGCTCCCTTGAGGACGCGGAGGAGACGGCAAACGACACCTATCTCGAGTGCTGGAACCGGATTCCGCCGAATGCGCCCTATGACTATTTCCGGCAGTTCCTCCTGAAAATCACGAGGCATCTGTCTTTTGACCGCCTGCGCGCGGCAAAAGCGGAGAAGAGGAGCGCCGAAATCGTGGCGCTCACGGAAGAAATGGCCGAGTGCCTGCAGGGGAATGAGGACACAGAAAGCCTCGTGGCGGAGAAGCTTCTTCGGGAGGACCTGAACCGTTGGCTTCTCACGCTTTCCGCGGACAAAAGAAGCTTTTTTGTCCGGCGGTATTTTCTTCTTCAGAGCATTCGGGAGATTGCGGCGGGAACCGGCGCCTCGGAGAGTCTGATCAAGGTTTCCCTGCACCGCGCGAGAAAGTCCCTGAAGGAATTTCTGAAACAGGAGGGATATCAGATATGAAGGGTGAAAAACTTCTTGAAAAAATGGAACTGATCGACGACAAAGTGATCGACGAGGCGGAGCACTTCCGCCTGGATGGAAAAGAAGGCGCTGCGGATTCACAGGCCATGCGTAGAAAGAAGCAGCTGCGGATTTTCGTGCTCGCGGCAGCGGCGCTGCTCCTTCTTGCCGGCGCCGGGCTTGCGGCCGGCGTGATCCATAGAAACAATCCCAAAGAAGAAACCTGGCCCACGAAAATCGTACAGCCGGAGGCGACAGCGGCCGTTGTGTCGGAGGAGACCATAACCGTTCCGGACATTCTGTATGAAAAACCCTGGGAGGAAATGGCGCTTACGCAGCGCTTCCCGGAATTCACACTTTCCGGCAGCATCTATTCCGTGCGGACTGTTGTGGACGCCTCCCGCGCCGGAGAAAAGCTCGCCGATCTCACACTGGAGGGAACGGACCCATTTACCGGGGAGGTGCATACGATGGCAGCGGAAGCCTTCCGGATGAACGGCTTCTCGGAAAATGCGGCAGTGCTTCTTCGTTATGCGGAAGCGCCCGAAACCTACTGCGCGATCAGCCCTGCGTACAAGCCGGAAACACTTGGAGACTTTATCGAAGGCGCGAATCTTGCGGAGGTGCTTCTCGTGCCGGGCACGGCGGAATATCATTATTATGATGCAAATCATCAGCTGCACCGGATCACTTTCGAGGGCCTGACGAAGGAATGGCTGATGAACTGGCTTCGGAAATACGCGTCGGCAGAGCTCGTGGACTTCGATACCCTGATGAGTAATCCGGAGTATGCCGTCTCCTACATGTCCTGCACGGTCGGTGCGGCGGAGTTTGGCCGTGAAAATGTCAGCCTGAACCTGATTCAGGGGGGCTACGCCTGGACGAATCTTTTTGACGCCGGGATCTGCTTCCACGTCGGCGAGGAGGCCGTCGCGGAATTTGAGCAGCACCTGAAGAACGACCTTCCGGGCTACGAGTACATCTACGAAACCTTCCCCGCAGACGGAGCGCCGGAAACGGCGAACGGCGTCGAAACGGCGGTGGAGGAGTAAGAAGAGGTGCTTTCTGCCGACCCCCATTTTGCGGCTAATTTTTGCTTGCAACAAAATTAGCCGCAATTTCCTTGACTTCCTGAATGACTTCGGCTATAATGATGGCATGGTCCAAATTAGCTGCAAACCAAGAATTTCAGGTGGTATTTTATGAAATATCTCAGCCGACATATGGAAAAACGCATCCTGGAGTTGAGCAAATTCTACCCCGCAATTCTGCTCACAGGCCCCCGGCAGGCAGGCAAAACGACAATGCTGCAGGAACTGGCGGAGAAGGAGAATATCGGCCGCAAGTATGTAACGCTGGACGATCTCACAGAACGGGATATGGCGAAAAACGATCCTGCGCTGTTTCTGCAGCTCCATAAGCCGCCGGTGCTGATCGACGAGGTGCAGTACGCCCCGGAACTCTTCACATATATAAAGATCCACATAGACAAGTATCACAACCCCGGTGATTTCTGGATGACAGGCTCGCAGATCTTCCGCCTCATGCGGGGCGTGCAGGAATCTCTGGCTGGGCGTGTAGCACTGCTGCACATGTCTCCCATGTCGCAGCGCGAGATCATCGGGGCGCCTTGCGTGCCGTTTACGACGGACCTGGAGCGTTTGCTCGCCGAGCGGGATCAGATTGCCCCGGTCACCACGCCGGAACTGTTTAATCGCTTGTGGTGCGGTTCCATGCCTGGTCTTGTCAGCGGCGCAACACCGGATCGGAATGTCTTCTATTCGTCCTATCTCTCCACCTACGTAGAGCGGGATGTGCGTGAACTCTCTGACAATGTAGACGCCTTGAAATTTAATCGTTTTGTCACTGCCGTAGCCGCCCGATGCTCCCAGCTTCTGAACTATAATGCGCTGGCAGAGGACGCCGATATCGACATTCAGGTCGCCAAAGCGTGGATCAACATTCTCGAAACGCTGGGGATCATCTTCCTGCTGCACCCCTATTCGAATAACATTCTTAAACGCACGATCAAGACGCCGAAGGTGTATTTCTATGATACCGGTCTCGTGTGCTATCTTACACGCTGGTCTTCCCCTGAGGTGGCCGAGAGCGGC
>CAMOZF010000187.1 GCA_946630765.1 uncultured Lachnospiraceae bacterium
CGGTTGACGAATGCCGCACCGGAACATTCACGACATGGACCATAATGTAGGTGTTCGGAGAGCTGCCGTAGCGGTAGGTTCCGTTTTTCGTGTAATTCTCAGGCTTCTCAATCTGATTTTCCTGCACGACTTCCTTGCTTTTGATCATGTCCCTGCCGCAGTAGGCGCACTTTTCCTTCCCCTCCTGACGAGGTGCGCCGCAGTTCGGACAGTTCGCGTAATACTCGATTTTGGTTCTCGTAATCTTCTTCTCTGTGGTCGCAGCGGAACCGAAACCCGTTCCCCTGCTGATCCAGCGGATAAAGAAGAACAGGCCGACAATCGGCGCAGCAAAGGTAAGCGGTGTGAAAATCAGCGCGATCAGGCCGCCGAGCAGCGTTTCAATAGTATCCCGGACAGACTGACTGCCGGAAGGAAAATTGATTTCCGGTTCCAAATCCGGATCCCCTTCCGAATCATATCCGCTGCTGCCGGATCCTGCCTGACGATCCACCGAAAATCCAAAGGCGTCATTCGGGTAGGTCACACTCATCGTATACTTTTCCCCCTCCCCGAGGGACGCGGAAAAGCTCAGATAGTCTCCGTCCATCAGACAGTCCGGCTGCCAGGAAGCCGCATTTGCCATGTTCCAGCGGATCTCCAGATTACGGATTTCCATGCTGTCAAACCAGGCCGGCGTAAATGTATAGACCGTTTCGCCTGCCGCATATTTATCGATCTGATACATGTGATCCTGGATCATCGAAAAGCTCAGCGTAACCGTCTCGTCCGCATAATAGGAGCGGTCCAGATAAATGGCCAGCGAGTTTCCGTTGTCCTCGATATGATCGATGCTGTCCGTGAGCGGCGTTATGCTGCTGTGATAGCTGTTCGGAACCCCGAGATCAATCCAGGTAAGCGGGCCGTACTCCTCATCGTCCAGGACAGTCCACTCAATCTCATAGGTCATGAGAAGCGAGGCGTCGTCATTGACGTCCACCGTGATGCCGAGCCGGTCCATCACATCCGTGGTCAGCGCCCGTGCCTTTACGGCAGGTAAAAACGCGGCAAGAAGCACGATGAGCGCAAGAAGCAGCACTTTTCCTCTGTTTTTCATCAGCAGCACCTCCTCAGGGGGCATTCCCCGGTCATATCGGCGGAATAATTCCTGCACTCCGTACATTTCACACTGTTCCACATCGCTTCCCAGTCATCCCGGAGAATGTTTCCGAGCGGCTCATCCGAAAGCCAGCTCTGGCAGGGCACCACATTGCCGCCCGGCGTAATGGCCATGTTGGACAGGCAGGCGCCGCACGAGGGCGCCGGAATATCCAGTTCGCGGAATACTTCTTCTTTGATCCAGCCCGGCGAGGTGAACGCGATCTCCATGCCGTTCTCATGCGCATAGGAAACCGCCTCCCGGAGAATCTGCTCCAGCTCCTCTGAACGAAGCTGCAGATTCATCGACGCGGCCTCCGTTGCGTTGCCCGTCGTGATCAGGCCGGAGCAGGTCACGTAGAGCACGCCTTTTTCGTGAAGGAACTGAAGCGTTTTCACATAATCCCGGTTCAGCGTGCATAAGGGCGTGTTGATGCTCAGCGAAAGCCCGGCCGCCAGCGCATTATCAATGCCTTTTACCGTATTTTCGTACTGTTCCGCACCGACCAGACGGTTGTGAATCTCCCGGTCGCAGGAATAGAAGGTGATCTGTACACTGTCCAGCTCCGCCTCGCGGAGCTTTCTGCAGTACTCCTCCGTCAGTCGGATGCCGTTGGTATTCAGTCTGGAAATGAACCAGCGCGCGTGGGAAATCAGTTCGAAAAGGTCCTCCCGCATCGTCGGTTCGCCGCCGGTAAATGTCACCTGCGGAATGCCGATGTGCCGGCATCTGTCAAGGATTTCCTTCCACTGCGCAGTCGATAGCTCCTCCTCGTCCGCATGGATCTGCCCTGCCGCATAGCAGTGAACGCACTTCTGGTTGCAGTGCCAGCGGCCGTTTTGGGTCATCGCGCTGACCATCAGATCCATTCTGTGCGGCGCGTTCATATACTCCGCATATTCGCCGATGCTCATGTAATGTACTTCGGCGGTCACTTCCTCACGGTACGCAATCTGCCGCAGCGTGTTGTAAATCGTCATCATATCCTCGCGGATGTGCTTCCTCGAGAAAAAGGGCAGAATCTTTTTGGCGCTTTCCACCGTTTCGGAAAGAATCTTCTCAATGTCCTGCTCTCCGATCTCCTTTCCGTCGTAGCGGTTGGTTTCGCGGATCATCTCGGCAAGAATCACGGCCCAGGCGAAGTTCACCGGCACGATATCCGTTCCGTTGATGATCGCAATGCTCGGATTCAGCGCGTTTTCTTCTTTTTTCGGCGGGATCAGGTGGATCCGGATCGCCCCCGGCCCGTCCGGATTCAGCGTCGTATGAAGGACCTCCGAAAAGGTTCCGTCCATATACGCGGTGATTCTTTTCGCCATTCTGGTTTTTCTGAATAATTTCGGTATGGGTACCATAAAGCCTCCCCGGTGCTTTAAAATTATTATAATGAACCTTTATTGTAGCAGTTATTCCTGTAAATATCCAGTACTTTGTGCAAAAACGTCACGAAATATAACAGATCCCGGCCTTTCAGCTGCGCTATTTGACCGCCTCGATATTTTTACAAATTTGCTGACCGAGGGAGTTTTTTCGGACACCTTAACTGTTATAATGAGGCCATCATAAAACAGGAGGGATTCAAAAATGTACGGATTTTCAACTGAAGACGGCTATATGGGAAATGTGAATGGTGAATTCATCCTTTTTGTCAGCGATGAAGAATATCGCGATTATCTTCTCGATGAGGAAGACTGAGGAGGCTGCTATGAAATATACGGTCATCTGTCCATTCTGTAAGACACTCAATAAAAACCTGAACCTTCTTGAGACCAACGGCACTATGGAATGCATCGCCTGCGGCAGGAAAACCATCGGTCTTCTGATGAGCGTTGCGGGAAACATGCAGCGGCTCTCCTCATCCAGCACCATGAAGCCGTTCAAGGCCTCCGAAAGCTTCCGCCTGAAATAACCCTGTCCGAAATTTGGGACAGCATGCTTTACTTTTCCCGATCGCTGTGCTACACTGAAAGCCACATTTACGATCGGGCGGCGCATTCTGCCCGAAAAAGAAGGAGATCTCATGGCAAAAGGCGCGAATCAGAAGCTGAAGCTTCTTTATCTTCTGAAGATCTTTATGGAGGAAACGGACGAACAGCATCCGCTGGATCTTCTCGCGGTCACAGAACGTCTGAATGCCTGCGGCGTGAACGCCGACAGGAAAACGCTCTATCTTGATTTCGAAGAGCTTCGGCATTTCGGCTTTGATATCATCGGCGCGCAGCAGGGACGAAACTACGGCTATTATCTCGGCAGCAGGGATTTCGAGCTGCCGGAGCTGAAGCTTCTCGTGGATGCTGTCCAGTCCTCCCGCTTCATCACGGATCGGAAATCTAAGGAGCTGATCCATAAGCTCGAAAAGCTCGTAAGCCGATACGACGCGGACCGGCTGAACCGGCAGGTCTTCATTCCCGGACGGATCAAGACCATGAACGAGAGCATCTATTACAACATTGATACGATTCATGAAGCCATTGCCGGAAACCGCCAGATCAGTTTTCAGTATTTTCAGTGGAACCTGAAGAAGGAGCCCGAGCTTCGCCACGGTGGCGCGCTGTACCATGTCAGCCCCTGGAGCCTTCTCTGGGACAATGAAAACTACTATCTCGTGGCCTACGATCAGAAGGACCGCAGGATCAAGCATTACCGCGTCGACAAGATGCTTCGGATCAGCGCCTCGGATCTTCCAAGAGACGGGCAGGAAGCCTTCCGCTCCTTCGATCTTCCGCGATACACGAAAAGCCTTTTCGGCATGTACGGCGGGAAGGAAACACGGATCACGCTCGAAGCCGAAAACGACCTGATCGGCATCCTGATCGACCGCTTCGGAAAGGACATCCCCGTCATTCCGGTCGATGATAAGCATTTCCGCACGATGCTCAATGTCTCCGTTTCGCCGCAGTTTTTCGGCTGGATCATGGCGCTTTCCGACAAGATCCGGATCACTGCGCCGGAAGAGGTCATTCTCGAGCTGCAGGAGACGATCCAAAAGATCAGCAGCCTTTACCGCTGAGTCATAAAGAAAAGCACAGGCCCGCGGAATTCCATGCCGCAGTATTTTCCAACATTCTTTTTCAGGCGAATCAGGATGATGACCTGAAGTGCCGCCATGGCCGCCATTACTGCGAAGGAAATGATGATACCGATGGCCAGCAGTATGTTTTCCTTGCTTTGAAGAAGCGGGTTCATTCCATTGGAGGTATCAAACAGTGTGTGCATCAGAACAGGGATGCCAATCGCCTTCACATATTCAAGCGCGACGCCCTTCCTGCCTGTTTCTTTATAGTAGCGGGCGGTTCCGAGGCCTTTTGCCATGATGATGCCGAAGATGCAGTGCGCGCCGATCGTGATCATTCTGACGATGGACGAGATAATCGTCGCCCCCGAACCGTA
>CAMOZF010000188.1 GCA_946630765.1 uncultured Lachnospiraceae bacterium
CGCGGTTTACGGGCGTCGGCGGACCGTTTTCAGACCGGTTCTGCCTCCCTCGACCGATCATGTCGAAAACTCCGTGTCCTACCGGCTCGGAAATTCGATTGACCGGGTAATGAAAAGAAGAGGGCGGGAGGAAAAGGGCGCCCACCGCTTTGCGCAGCTATTTTACCGGATTGCCACGACCTTCATCCGAACGACGCATTATTTGTCGGATTCGATGTCCTTTGCGCTATTCATGCTGATCCTTGCGCTGTCGGCGATCCTCTTTTATATCCTTTTTGTGCACCATTTCAACTGAAAGTGCAATTTTATATCACATGGATTTCACTTGACAGAGAGTCCGGGGGGGGGCTGGAAGCCGGATAAGTTCCACATTCACCTATGATGGGCCGCTGAGGGTGCAGTGAAAGGCTTACGGGCTGGGTATCGCAGAAAGAAGGACATCCTGAAAACATCGCCCAGACAGGCTGACAGAAAACATCGCCCAAACCGAACGCCTGGAACGTTGTGAGGTTGGGCGATGTTTTCTGTTTCTTATTACCCCAGCGCATAAAACGCGACCGCGGCAGCGGCGGCGACGTTCAGGGAGTCGACGCCCTCGCGCATCGGAATTTTGACGTTGTAGTCGCAGGAGGCGATGGTGCTGCTTCGCAGGCCGTCGCCTTCGGTGCCGAGGATGACCGCAAGCTTCGGGATGTTTTGAAGGGCGGGATCGCTGATCGGGATCGTACGGTCCGAAAGCGACATTGCGGCCGTCTGGAAGCCTTCTTCCCGAAGAAGCGCCATGCCTTTATCGGGCCAGTCCGCGGCATCCTCTGTGATGTAAGCCCAGGGTACCTGGAAAACGGTCCCCATGCTGACACGGATGGCGCGCCGGTAGAAGGGATCGCAGCAGTTTCCGGTCAGGAGAACTGCGTCGTAAGACAGCGCGGCCGCAGAGCGGAAAATGGCCCCGATATTCGTGGGGTTGACGACGTCTTCAAGGACCGCGACGCGGCGGGCATTTTTCAGAAGGGCGCGCGGTTCGGGAATTTTCGGCCGCTCCATGGCGCAGAGGGCGCCCCGCGTCAGATGGAAGCCCGTCAGCTGGGTCAGCACCTCGAAATCTGCGGTGAAGACCGGGATGTCGCCGGCGCGCTGAAGAAGCTCCCGGCACTGGCCGTCGATGTGCCGGCGCTCCAGCAGCATGGAAACCGGGCGGCAGGGAAAGTCCATGGCGCGTTCAATGACCTTAGGGCTTTCCGCAATAAAAAGGGACTGGTTATCCAACGCCCCGTTTTTCAGCGCGGGCTCCCGAAGCCGCGCGTAAATGTCCAGTCTGGGATCGGAAAAATCCCTGATCTCGATAATCTCCGGCATGAAATACTCCTTGAAAAGCAGTTTTCCTCAGTATACGCTTTTTGGGGAAAGACTGTCAAGTGCAGAAGATTGGTTATTGACGTAGCGGCAAAGAAGCGATACAATAATGCCTGTACTTTGGTTTGATCCATCGAGAAAGGGGAATATGATGAAAAACAGCATTGTGAAGACCATTGTGGCAACGGCAATCGGTGCTGCGCTGTTCTTTGTTCTGGCACGTTTCGTGTCGATTCCGAGCTTCGTGCCGAATGTCAATATCGCGCTTCAGTACGGTGTGCTCGCCTTTATCTCCGGCGTATTCGGACCGATTTCCGGCGCGCTTGCCGGCCTGATCGGTCATTTCTTCGCAGATCTCAGCTTCGGCTGGGGCGTATGGTGGAGCTGGGTCGTGACCTCCGCGTTCTTTGGCTGCGCGATGGGCTTCATGGCAAAGCTTCTGAAGCTGGACGAGGATTTCAAGGGCATTAAGATCCTGTGGTTCAATATTGCGCAGGTCATCGTCAACCTGGTATCCTGGGCACTGATCGCGCCGGTTCTGGACATCCTGATTTATCAGGAGCCCGCGAACAAGGTCTTCGTGCAGGGCATCACGAGCGCGGGAATCAACGCGCTGGCGACGGCAGTTATCGGAACGCTTCTTTACATCGCCTGGTCCGCGTCAAGACCCGGAAAAGGTACGCTGAAGGAAGAAAATTAAGGGATTTGAACTGCATTTTGAGGGGACGGTTTACTGTCCCCTCTTTCGCATGAAAAGAAAACACATGGACCCGGGCACGTTTTCATTGTGCCGGAAGGAGAAATATTTGCCGGATCAGGAGCTTATCATAGAATTTGACCATTATGGTTTTCAATACCACGCGCAGGCGGCGCCGACGCTTCGGGATATCAGTCTTTCGATCCGTAAGGGAGAAAAGATCCTGATCCTGGGGCCTTCCGGCTGCGGAAAATCCACGCTCGTTCACGCGATGAACGGGCTGATTCCGCACAGCATTAAGGGCGAGCAGACCGGGCGCGTCACGGTTCTCGGGACCGATACGAGAGAGGCGGACCTTTCGGAGCTTTCGATGCACGTCGGAACGGTTCTTCAGGATACGGACGGACAGTTCGTCGGAATGACGGTCGCGGAGGACATTGCCTTCGCGCTCGAAAATCAGTGCGTGCGGGAGCCGGAGCTTCACGAGCGGGTGCTTCTTGCCGCAAAAACCGTCCACATTGAGGATCATCTTCAGCATGCGCCCGAAGATTTGTCGGGCGGTCAGAAGCAGCGCGTATCGATGGCCGGGGTGCTCGTGGATCAGGTGGAGCTTCTTCTTTTTGACGAGCCGCTTGCGAATCTGGATCCCGCGACCGGAAAAGAGGCGATCGAACTGATCGACGAGCTGCAGAAAAAAACCGGCGCGGCCGTCGTGATCGTCGAGCACCGCCTCGAGGACGCGCTGCACCGCGACGTCGACCGGATCATTCTGATGCAGGAGGGGCGGATCGTATTCGACGGAGCGGCGGATCAGCTGCTGTCGATGAAGCTTCTGTCGGAGGCCGGGATCCGCGAGCCCCTGTACATTACCGCGCTGAAATACGCCGGGGTTCCGATCCGGGCGGAGATGCGGCCGCATTCGATTGCGGAGCTTCAGCTGTCTTCTGCGGATCGGCAGAAGGTGCGGGACTGGTTCCTGTCCGTGGAGGACCGGAAAAAGACGACGGAGGAGCCGTGGCTTCTTCAGACGGAAAATCTGAGCTTCAGCTATCCAAATGGCTTCCAGGCGCTCCGATCGGTGAACTTCTCGATCCGAAAGGGCGAGATCGTCGCGATTGTCGGGAAAAACGGCGCCGGGAAATCGACCTTCTCCAAGGTCGTCTGCGGATTCGAAAAGGAGAGCGGCGGCAGGCTGCTTTTTGAAGGAGAACCGATGGATGGGCTCTCGATCAAGGAACGGGCGGACCGGATCGCCTATGTGATGCAGAACCCGAACCAGATGATCTGCAAGACGATGATCCGCGAGGAGCTTTCCTTCGGATTGCAGCTTCGGGGATTTTCGCAGGAGGAGATCGACAGAAGAACGGAGGAGGCGCTTCGGGTCTGCGGCCTCTGGCCCTTCAGAAACTGGCCGGTGTCGGCGCTCAGCTTCGGCCAGAAAAAGCGCCTCACGGTCGCTTCCATGCTCGTGATGGAGCCGAAGCTTCTGATTCTGGACGAACCGACGGCCGGGCAGGATTACAGGCATTATACGGAGATCATGGAGTTTTTGAACGGGCTTAGGTCCCGCGGCATTACGATCATCATGATCACGCACGATATGCATCTGATGCTCGAATACGCGGACCGCGCGGTGGTTCTCTGCGACGGCAGGGTGATTGCCGACACGACGGGCGCAGAGGTGCTGACGGACCGCAGCGTGATCGCGCAGGCGAATCTGAAGGAAACCTCTCTTTATACGCTTGCGGACCGCGTGGGACTTCCTGAGCCGAGGGCCTTTGTGCAGCGCTTCATTGATTACGACCGGGAGGTGAACGGAAGATGAGAAATATTTTCAACTATGTTGACCGGGACTCCTTTGTTCACCGCCTGACCGGGGCCAGTAAGCTCGTCTGTCTGATTCTCTGGAGCACGGCCTCGATGATTACCTTCGATACGCGGCTTCTTCTTCTGATGCCGATCCTCGGGCTGATCTTTTTTGCGGTCTCGAAGATCCGGCTGAAGGACGTCTCCTTCATGATCGGCTTCACCTCGGTGTTCCTTCTGATGAACCTGATCCTTCTGTATCTTTTTTCTCCTTCCCACGGGACAGAGATCTACGGAACGAAAACCGTGCTTCTCGGAAAAGGCAGGTTCGCGCTGACGGCTGAGCAGCTATTTTACATGCTGAACTACGCGCTGAAATTCATCTCGTTCATTCCGATCGTGCTGCTTTTTGTCTGCACGACGAATCCGAGCGAGTTCGCGGCCTCGCTGAATAAGCTGGGCCTGCCGTATTCGGTGTCCTTCTCGGTTGCCCTCGCGCTTCGCTATATTCCGGACATTCAGCGGGAATATCATGAGATCTCGCAGGCGCAGCAGGCAAGAGGCATCGAGCTTTCCAGAAAAGTGAATGTGATCAAACGCCTTCGGGGCGCGGCAGCGATCCTGATTCCCCTTGTCATGTCCAGCATGCAGCGGATCGAG